>NZ_JADBQL010000008.1:0-110284 GCF_014895905.1 Enterobacter cloacae complex sp. P15RS
GAATCTGGCCCAGTACTTTCAATATGCAATTTCTGTCAGGATAACCAGCGCAAAAGTTTTGGTTTCGCTTTATTCATATATTTTGTGAATGCAATGCATTGAACTTATTTGACTGAGTTATAAATTAAGAGAATTGACTTTTTTTGTGCAAAATGAAAAACGGTTATAATGAATGCTTTTATTTATCCGACCCCATCATTACGTTTGGTGGTGTATTAACCGTATGAGCAATGAGTAGCAGGCTATGGCGCGTAAAAAGAAAGAAGAGGCTCAAAAGACCCGTCAGCAGTTGATTGAAGCCGCTATCGGGCTATTCGCGACGCGAGGCGTGGCTAACACCACGCTTACCGACATCGCCGATGCTGCGCAACTCACTCGCGGGGCAGTTTACTGGCATTTTTCGAGTAAAGCGGAAATATTTAACGCCATCTGGGAACAGCAATTACCGCTGCGTGAGATGATTCGTGACAGGTTAATGCTTTCCGAAAAAGATGATCCGCTGTTAATGCTTCGTGAACAATTTATCGTCGGGTTGCAATATATTGCAAGCAATCCCCGACAGTATGCTCTTCTACAGATTTTGTATCATAAGTGTGAATTTCATGACGATGTGATTTCAGAATGTGAAATACGAAAGCGGATCGGTTTAAACGATGATTATCTTCGCAGGACGCTGAGGCAATGCATTGCTCGTAACACCATCTCGTCACAAACGAATATTGAACTTGCGGTAATAGTTTTCCACGCCTTTTTTAGCGGAGTCATCAAAAACTGGCTCATGAACAGCAACAGTTTCAATCTGTACCAACAGGCGCCGGCGCTGGTGGATAATATTCTGGCGACGCTGCATATCACCCGAGTGACGCCAGTGGTTTACGATACGGCCTCATGACGGCGTCCGGGGTGGCGACATCTCCCCGTGCTGGCACTGTTCCGTAATCGCTTGCGCGGTGATCGGTTTGCCCAGCAGATAACCCTGTAGCGTATTACATCCCAGTTCTGTCAAAAACGCCTGCTGCGCTGCGGTTTCCACCCCTTCCGCCACAACCTTCAGATTCAGCGTTTTTGCCAGAGCGACAATCGCCGAGACAATCGTTGCATCTTCGCTCTCACCACTTAACTCTTTCACGAAAGCGCGATCGATTTTTAACTCACAGGCGGGGAGCCGCTTAAGATAGAGCAGGCTTGAGTAACCTGTACCAAAATCGTCTATCGAGGCTTTTACGCCCGCATCCGTCAGCGCTGTCAGGACGCGAACGCTTTCGTCTGGATTGCTCATCGCCGTGGTTTCGGTCACCTCCAGGATCAACATACCGGGCGGTACGCTATGGCGCGTCAGACAATCGAGAACCGTTTTAACCAGCGTCGGCTGTTCGAACTGCAACGTAGAAAGATTCACCGCCATTGACCAGTCCGTGTGACCCTGAAGATGCCATTCACGCAGCTGACGGCAGGCCTCGTCGATAACCCAGTTTCCAATGGGAATAATCAGCCCGGTTTTCTCTGCCAGCGGCAGAAACAGCTCGGGAGACAACAATCCCTGTTTTGGATGCTGCCAGCGTAACAGCGCTTCAAACCCAAGTACTGGCCCGGCAGGGGCGTGGAATTTAGGTTGATATACCAGGCGTAGCTCATTACGGTCGATGGCCTGCCACAGATCGTTCATCAACTGAAGATGCGTCTGCGCCAGCGTATTCATTGACGGCTGGAAGAAGTGATAACCGTTGCGACCCATATGTTTTGTGTGATACATCGCCGCATCAGCGTTAAACATCAGTTCACGATCGGTTTTGCCGTCGTGCGGATAGAGCGCGATGCCAATGCTCAGGGTGACCATCAGCTCGTAAGGATCGAGATGGAACGGGCTATCAATAACGCGCACCAGTGAATTGGCCAATGAGGCTGCATCATCCGGGCTGTCAGTTTCGGCCAGCAGGACGAATTCATCCCCACCGATACGCGCCAGCGTGTACTGACCTTTCAACTGCAACAGCAGGCGCTGAGTCACGGCAACCAGAAGCTTGTCACCGACGTCATGACCGTAGGCATCATTTATGGTTTTAAAACCATCGAGATCCATAAACATCAGCGCGAAGGCGCTCCCCTCGCGATCGGCCTTGCTGATAGCCTGATCGAGACGATCCTCCAGCAGAATGCGATTGGGCAAACGCGTCAGCGTATCATGTAACGCCAGTTGTGCGAGCTCGCGGTTAGCTTCTGCCAGCGATGAGGCCAGCAGCGAGGTACGAGCCTGAAGGCGGGCATCGAACATCGACACCAGTAATGTGATCCCCAAAATAGCAAGCGCGACCACGCTTACCAGTACCGCCAGCCAGCTACCGTTAATGCCATGATGGTGGACCATCGTCGACACCGGAAACTGGGCGGCTTCCATGCCGGCGTAATGCATACCAGCGATAGCGATGCCCATGGTGATCGCCGCCCCCAGCCGCATCAGCGCCATTTGTGCAGCTTCCTGTCGTAAACGGAACGTCAGCCAAAGAGCGGCCAGTGACGCGGCCAGGGCAATGACCACAGAGACGGCCACCCACGTTTTATCCCAGACAATACCCGGTGTGACTTCCAGTGCAGCCATTCCGGTGTAGTGCATGGCAACAATGCCCGCTCCCATCACGGCTGCGCCGGGGAGCAGCCGGTGCAGACGCAACTGCTCACCGCTAACGAGCCACAGGGCGAACATCGACGAGCTGATGGCGATAACCATCGAAAGCACGGTCAGGGCCGCGTTGTAGCTCATGCTCAAGGAAAGATCCATCGCCAGCATACCGATGAAATGCATCGCCCACACGCCAATCCCCATCGACACCCCGCCGCCTGCCAACCAGACGCGCGCAGCGACGCCCTGGCTACCGGCAACGCGCGCAGCCATATTCAGTGCGGTATAGGCGGCAAGAATGGCGACAACAAAGGAGATGACGACGAGGATTTGGTTGTATTGGCTAACCAGCATGGTCTGTTCACTCGTTGGGGGATGTTAAGCAAGAGCGGTTGGAAAGGGCACAGACATTATCATCGTCAGGAAATGACGAAAAGTGATTTAAATCCCTGTTTTTATTAGGTGATAGCAGGGATGGCGCAGGGGGTAGCGGTTAGTCCAGCTCTGAACAGTTCACCAGTTTTAGCGGATTCACGGAATTCATATTGCGACATTTATCGGTTTCAGTGCTCATCAGTTCAATCCACTGCATCAGCAGCGCATCGAAAAGGAAAACAGAGACAGCAAAAACGACCAGCCACCAGTATTTACGAATCATGTGTCATTCCGCGAAAAGAGAGCCTGTAAGGTGCTGGAAATATACACGAAAAGCGGGCGTTGAAAAGTGGGGAACGAGAAGGTTTACAAAGGTTGACGGTCGCCCATTTGGGCGATAAAAAAGGCGCTTCCCCATGCCGAAGAGCGCCTTTTTAAACAAGCAGTTAGCTAATCGAAATTAGTTCATGCCGTATTTTTTCAATTTCTTACGCAGGGTACCACGGTTGATGCCCATCATCAGGGCAGCGCGGGTTTGATTACCACGGGTGTATTGCATCACCATGTCCAACAGTGGCTGTTCAACTTCAGCCAGTACCAGCTCATACAGGTCATTAACATCCTGACCGTTCAGTTGAGCAAAATAGTTCTTCAGTGCCTGTTTAACCGAGTCACGCAGGGGCTTTTGAGTCACCTGATCCTGAGAGTTAACGGTAGATACGGTCAGTACGTCAGAATTTACGCGTTGTTCGAACATAGTTCTGTCAGCTCTTTATTTCATTACGCAAGATTTTCGAAGTATGCCTCCAACGCCTCCAGCTGTTCGCTGGCATCCTCAATGGCGTTGAATGTGCGCCGAAACTGGTCATTTGGAGCGTGCTCCTGGAGATACCAGGAGACGTGTTTACGCGCAATTCGGTACCCTTTTGCCTGGCCGTAGTGGTCATGCAGTTCCCGAACATGCGAACAAAGCAAGCGCTTAACCTCTGCCAGAGGCAGCGGGGCAAGCAGCTCCCCAGTGTCCAGATAATGCTGGATTTCCCGAAAGATCCAGGGTCTTCCCTGAGCGGCACGTCCTATCATCAGAGCATCAGCTCCCGTATAGTCGAGCACAGCTCTGGCTTTAAGCGGGTCAGTAATGTCGCCATTCGCGATAATCGGAATGGAAACTTTCTGCTTAACTGCCCGAATGCTGTCGTATTCAGCTTCACCGTTGAACAAACAGGCGCGAGTGCGTCCATGAATGGTCAGGGCCTGAATGCCACAGTCTTCGGCCAGTTGGGCAATCTCTACGCAGTTACGGTGTTCCGGCGACCAACCCGTGCGAATCTTTAACGTAACAGGAACGTCCACTGCGCTGACAACCGCCGTCAGGATTGACTTCACCTGGTCGGGGTATTGCAGAAGGGCTGAACCTGCAAGCTTGCGATTCACCTTTTTGGCCGGGCAACCCATATTGATATCAATAATCTGGGCGCCACTTTCCACGTTAATACGCGCGGCATCTGCCATTTCTTCAGGCACGCTTCCGGCAATTTGCACGGTGCGAATACCTGGCTCATCAACGTGCACCATCCGTAGGCGGGACTTATCGCTTTCCCAAACCTGCGGGTTAGACGACATCATCTCGGAAACGGTCAGTCCTGCTCCCATCTCGTAGCACAGCGTCCTGAACGGCCGGTCGGTAATACCTGCCATGGGTGCTGCGATCAGGCGATTTCTGAGCTGGTGGTGTCCGATGCGCATGAGTTAAGAAATGACCATACTGTGACTGCAAGGCGGCGTATATTACGCATTTTTTGCACGAGATGAAAGGCCAAACTTTGAACAATCCACTGCTGTAGATCAATGAATCGCCAGTCATACTTTTGGGATAAGATTATTCGCTATTTAAATCATTGGGTTATGAATAAATGAACGTTTTGTGGGCTCTTACAATTTCCCGTAACTTCTCATCATTTCTGAATAAATGAATCAATTGTCCGGGATAATCTGCTGCGATATGCAGCAGATTAGGGTGCTTCTTGCGATCTGTGTCGCCTTTCAGCACAGGATATCAGCGCAAAAAATCGACTTATTCAACCACCAGGCGGCCATGAAGCGGCTGGACCGGACGGTTGTTATCGTGATGCATTGTGTGGGTGAATTTTTGCAGCTGTTCAGCAGAGACGGTCAGCGGCTGCTTAAGCACCAGCCACGTTACCCCTTCTGAGCACGGCGGCGTGGTCAGAGAGCCGCTGAAGCGCCAGTAGGTTTTATCCGCGGGCAGGAGTTTATTAATATCGAGGGTTGGCTTGATCGTGACGTTCTGGTCAACCTGTCCCGGCATCACGCTCCAGAGTTTATCCAGCTCAGCGTTTGCCGCACCCTGGTCGAACATAACGGCAACGACCGTCAGTTCGCCGTCAGCATTTTTGTGCACCAGATGCATTTCCATCGCGTATTTTTTACCGTGCACCGTGTTTTCGGATGGCGCATGGAAATGGAACTGTTGTAACGTCCAGGTCTGTTTATCAAGCGTGATGCTGTCGCGTGTATCGGCGTTTTCACTCGCCTGGATAGTATGGCCGTTGTTTGTCAGGGTGACCGGGCCGTCGATGTAGTGTGTTTCCAGCGGAGTGATATGGGCTTTGACCGTGCTATCAATGTTAATCGGCGACTGATACATCCCGCTTTTACACGTTTTATACGCCTCGTCCAGTTCGCCCCAGTGCTCCGGTGCGCCTTCTCCCTGATAGCTCCAGTGTGATGCGTAAGCCGAAGCCGACATCATGCTCAGCGCCAGCAGCGCTGCCTTGCATGCAATATGTTTCATCGTATTCTTCCTGTGAATTTTATTATTCAAATCAATAATTAACATTATTGTTTGCAGGGCTATTTTATCGGAGAAAAGATGAAGGCGGGAGGGAAAACCGAAGGGGAAAGGCGTGGTCAGAGGACCACGCCAAATGCTTATTTTTTACGACCGGTGATGCGGCACCACTCTTCTTTCTCGACGACCGGGTCAAGCGCAAAGAGATCGGCGTAGGCTTCGCAGACGCTGTCTGCCTGGCTTGCCAGAATGCCGGACAGACCCAGCAGGCCGCCCTCAACCGGCAGGACGCTGATTAACGGCGCCAGCTCGCGTAACGGGCCAGCCAGGATATTCGCGACCACCACATCGGCTTTCATGGCCTCTGGCTGTGCATCGGGCAGATACAGTTCAAGGCGATCGGAAACGCCGTTACGCTCGGCGTTATCACGGCTGGCCTGAATCGCCTGCGGATCGATGTCGATCCCGATGGCTTTGGCCGCGCCCAGCTTCAGCGCCGCGATAGCGAGGATCCCGGATCCGCAGCCGAAGTCGATCACGGTTTTGCCTTCCAGATCCAGACCATCCAGCCATTGCAGGCACAGGGAGGTTGTCGGGTGAGTACCGGTTCCAAACGCCAGACCCGGATCGAGCATCACGTTCACCGCGTTTTCATCCGGAACCTCGCGCCAGCTTGGGCAGATCCACAGACGCTGACCAAACTGCATCGGATGGAAGTTATCCATCCACTCGCGTTCCCAGTCTTTGTCTTCCAGCTGTTCGATTTTATGCGCGAAGCCTGCGCCCAGCAGCGGATGGTTTTCCAGAATCGCCACCACCTCTTTCATGTCGGTTTCTGCATCAAACAGGCCGATAACGTCGGTATCGCCCCACAGGCGCGTTTCGCCCGGCAGCGGCTCAAAGACCGGCGTGTCATGGGTATCCTGGAAAGTGATAGAGACCGAACCGGCTTCCATCAGCGCATCACTCAGTTCTTCGGCGTTCGCGCCGGTTGTGTTCAGTTTTAATTGGATCCACGGCATGGCAAAACTCTTTATTTATCAGTAGACATCAGGGTGGCGGGTGGTACGGGGCTGCCGAAACGGTTACCCACCACAAACGCCAGTAAACTTAACAGCAGCGAGGGCACAATCGGGTGAAAGCCCAGATACTGAATTTTAAACGTTGCGAGAACGGCATACAGAACGCCCCCGACAATCATGCCGCTTAACGCACCCGCGGCATTAGCGCGTTCCCAGTACAGGCCCAGCACCAGCGGCCACAGGAATACGGCCTCAAGCCCGCCAAAGGCGAGCAGGTTCAACCAGATGATCATCTCCGGTGGACGCCACGCGGCCAGCAGCAGCAGCGCACCCAGCACCAGGGTGATCGCGGCCGACATACGCTTCAGGCGACGCTCATTTTCAACCTGTTCAGGGCGTAGGTTCAGGTAGAGATCTTTAATGATCGTAGCGGAACTTTGCAGTAACTGGGCGTTGATGGTCGACATAATGGCCGCCATGGGCGCGGCGAGGAAAATCCCGGCGGCAAACGGCGGCAGCACTTTTACCATCAGGGTCGGGATGACCAGATCCGGCACGGTAAGGTCAGGGATCACCGCGCGTCCCAGCGCGCCCGCCAGGTGCATGCCAAACATCAGGATCGCCACCACAATCGTCCCGATGATGATCCCCCGGTGCACGGCTTTGCTGTCTTTATATGAGATGCAGCGCACGGCGGTATGCGGCAGGCCAATGACCCCAAAGCACACCAGCACCCAGAACGAAGTCATGAAGGTTGGAGAGAGGATATCATCCGCCCCCTGCGGCGAGACCAGCTTCGGATCGATCGCTTCCAGGGTTTCAACCGCATGGCCCAGGCCACCCGCGGCATGCACGATGCCGACCAGAAGAACGAGAGTACCTACGAGCATGACCAGCCCCTGCATCGTGTCGTTCAGCACGCTGGCGCGGAACCCGCCAAACGCGGTATACAGCGCGATACTGACGCCGAAGATGACCAGACCCGTCTCGTAGGGGATCCCGGCCGCCGTTTCCAGCAGGCGCGCGCCGCCGATGAACTGCACGGTCATCGCCCCGATGAACGCCACCAGCAGACTCAGGCTTGCCAGCCATACCAGCAGGCGGCTCTGATAGCGGGCAAACAGCATATCGTTCAGCGTCACGGCATTGTAGCGGCGGGCCAGGATGGCAAATTTTTTACCCAGTATGCCAAGCGAGAGCCAGATGGCAGGAAGCTGGATCATGGCCAGCAGTACCCAGCCCAGTCCGTACTTATAGGCTGCGCCGGGGCCACCGATAAACGAGCTGGCGCTGATGTAGGTGGCGGTCAGCGTCATCGCCAGCACGACGCCACCCATTGAGCGGCTCCCGAGGAAATACTCGTTCAGAAAGGTGCCGGTCGAACGTTTACGCATCGCATAAACCGACAGGCCAAACACCAGGAACAGGTAAGCGATAAGGGGCAGAATGACTTCAAGCTGCATCATCGTCCTCCAGAGAAATATCGCGATAGATGAATTTCACCATCGCCCAGCACAGCACAATAAACACCAGCGGCAGCAGCAGGCAGGCCATTTCAAACCAGTGCGGAAGGCCGGTTATGCCGATAGCTGAATCAGGTAAGTAAGCAGTTACTAACCAAGCAGCAAGATAGAGAAGGGTCAGCCACAGCGCCCAGCGCGCTTCTTTATGGGCCTGAACAAAACGCTTGTCCATTTTTTGTCCCTTGTGGATGAAGAAAGCGGGGATTGTACATGATGGGGCTTTGCGATCCCCAGAAATAAAAAAGGCCGGATTATCCGGCCTTTTAGCAACGCTGGTCTGTTACTTCTCGTTCAGACCGAGTTTTTTCTCCAGGTAGTGGATGTTAGTTCCACCATTCTGGAAGTGCTCGTCGCTCATGATGCGCATCTGGAGATCAACGTTGGTTTTGATCCCATCGATGATCAGCTCCTGGAGGGCGTTCTTCATGCGGGCAATTGCCACGTCACGGTTTTCGCCGTAGCAGATCAGCTTACCGATCATTGAGTCATAGTACGGCGGTACGGTGTAACCGGCGTAGATATGGGACTCCCAGCGCACACCGAAGCCACCCGGCGCGTGGAAACGCGTGATTTTACCCGGGCTTGGCAGGAAGGTGTTCGGGTCTTCGGCGTTGATACGGCACTCTACCGCATGGCCTTTCACCACAACTTCTTCCTGCTTGATGGACAGCGGCTGACCGGCTGCGATACGCAGCTGCTCTTTGATCAGGTCAACGCCGGTGATCATTTCGGTAACCGGGTGTTCAACCTGAATACGGGTGTTCATCTCAATGAAGTAGAACTCGCCGTTTTCGAACAGGAACTCAAAGGTACCCGCCCCGCGATAGCCGATATCAACACAGGCTTTAGCGCAACGCTCGCCGATGTAGCGACGCAGTTCCGGGGTAATGCCCGGCGCTGGCGCTTCTTCGACGACTTTCTGGTGACGACGCTGCATGGAGCAGTCACGTTCTGCCAGATAGATCGCGTTACCCTGACCGTCGGCCAGCACCTGAATTTCGATGTGGCGTGGGTTTTCCAGGTATTTTTCCATGTACACCATGTCATTGCTGAAAGCCGCTTTCGCTTCCGCTTTGGTCATGGAGATGGACTGCGCCAGTTCGGCATCGCTGCGCACAACGCGCATACCGCGACCGCCGCCGCCGCCGGACGCCTTGATGATAACCGGGTAGCCAATGCGTTTAGCATGAGCACGGTTAGCATCCATGTCGTCGGTCAACGGGCCGTCAGAGCCTGGTACGGTTGGAACACCGGCTTTTTTCATCGCGGTGATGGCAGACACTTTGTCGCCCATCAGGCGAATGGTGTCGGCTTTCGGGCCGATGAAGATAAAGCCAGAGCGTTCAACCTGCTCAGCAAAGTTGGCGTTCTCAGAGAGGAAGCCGTAGCCCGGGTGGATCGCGACCGCGCCGGTGATTTCGGCGGCGCTGATGATCGCCGGAATGTTCAGATAGCTTTTTACGGACGGAGCCGGACCGATACAGACCGTCTCATCCGCCAGCAATACGTGTTTTAAATCGCGATCCGCGCTTGAGTGCACGGCCACGGTCTTGATGCCCAGTTCTTTACAGGCACGAAGAATACGCAGTGCAATCTCGCCACGGTTGGCGATAACAATTTTATCCAGCATGTTCGCCTCGTTACTCGATGACGACCAGCGGCTCGTCAAATTCTACCGGCTGACCACTTTCGACCAGAATCGCTTTCACAGTACCTGATTTGTCTGCTTCGATCTGGTTCATCATTTTCATGGCTTCAACGATGCACAGGGTATCGCCTACGTTGACTTTCTGACCCACTTCGATGAACGCTTTCGCATCCGGGCTCGGGGTGCGGTAGAAAGTACCAACCATTGGGGAACGTACGATGTGACCACTGATTTCTGTTGCAGCCGCAGGTGCTGCTTCTGCTGCCGCTGGCGCAACGGCTGCGGCGAGCGCAGGCTGTTGCACTGGCGCAGCGTAAGCTTGCTGCATTACCGGGAAGCTAGCGGCTGGGGCTGCACGGCTGATGCGTACAGACTCTTCGCCTTCAGAAATTTCCAGTTCGGAGATGCCTGATTCTTCAACCAGCTCGATCAGTTTTTTAATCTTACGAATATCCATGAGTGGGTTCCGTACTCTTGTTTAGTGTGATTGTGACAAGCGTTTTACCGCTGTCTGTAAAGCGTATGAATAGCCGTCTGCACCCAGCCCACAAATCACGCCAGCGGCGATATCCGACAGGTAGGAATGGTGGCGGAACGGCTCTCGGGCGTGCACGTTACTCAGGTGGATCTCGATAAACGGGATACTCACCGCGAGCAGTGCGTCGCGTATAGCAACACTGGTGTGCGTAAACGCGGCCGGATTGATCAGGATATAGTCCACAGTGTCTTTAGCCTGATGAATACGGTCGATGATTGCGTACTCCGCATTTGACTGAAAATGGTCCAAATCCACATTCAGCGAGGCTGCTTCCGTACCCAGACGGTTAACAATTTCGCTCAATGTCAGCGTGCCGTACTTCTCTGGCTCACGGGTGCCGAGCATGTTCAGGTTCGGTCCGTTCAAAACTAAAATTTGGAATTTGTCAGCCATTGTGCCGCTATCTCCTGCGATTTTCGGGTAAAAAACAACATATACCCTCAACGCGCAATTGTCACCCTTTCAGAGGCCTAAAACCCCTGTCCGGAAAACCGAAGTCGCACATTATAACGATTTCGTAGCATTTGGCAGCTAAATACTGGTCTTATCAGGGAAGATTATCAACCGCTATCCGAAAAAGATTCGCGGTTGATAAATATTCTGCGGGAAAACGCACAGTTTCGCGAACTATCGCCACCACTGGCGGAACTTCTTGTAACGCCATGCTAAAAGGGCCAATGCCAGCAGGGCGTAGATGACCGGCTGAGGGGATAAAATCTTCACCGACCACAGGTAATGAAGGGGGGCGAGGATCGCGACAAGATAGACGAAGTTGTGCAGCCGTTGCCAGCGTCGGCCCAGTTTTCGCTGCGCGTACTGCGTGGATGTCAGCGTCAGCGCCAGTAAAACCAGCCAGCTTATGATACCCAGCGTCAGATAAGGGCGCGTCACCAGTTCGCTGCCGAGTAGTGCCAGGTTGTTAATGCCCAGCTCCAGCAGGGCGTAGCTGGTGAGATGCAGCGTCGCCCAGGCAAAACACCATAGCCCCAAAAGCCGTCGCGTGCGTATCAATAAGGGCTGTTTAGCGTAGCGCGCCAGCGGTGAGACGAGCAAGGTCGCCAGCAAAAATTTCAGAGCCATCCGACCCGTAAAATGCTGAATATCTTTAGCCGGATCGGCACTAAACTGCCCCTGACTGGCTGCCCAAAAGAGCCAGATAAAGGGGAGTAATCCGGCTAAGTGCAGGAGAACCTTCAGCCCGGTTATCTGCTTTGCCGTTAAACGCACTCAGAAGTTCTCCCGTAAATTCAGCCCACGGTACAGGGATGCCACTTCATCCGCATAGCCGTTAAACAGCAGCGTTGGCTGGCGTTTAACGTCCAGCGCGCCGCCGGAACCGATAAAACGTTCCGTCGCCTGGGACCAGCGAGGATGGTCAACGTGTGGGTTAACGTTGGCGTAAAACCCGTACTCGTCGGGCGCCGCCAGGTTCCAGGTGGTCGGCGGGCGCTCGCGGGTGAGCTTGATGCTGACGATGGATTTAATGTTTTTGAAGCCGTATTTCCACGGTACGGTTAAGCGAATGGGGGCCCCGTTTTGCGGCGGCAGCGCTTTGCCGTAAACGCCCACGGTCAGCAGCGTAAGGGGATGCATGGCTTCGTCGAGGCGTAACCCTTCAACGTACGGATATTCCAGCCCGCCGCCGATGAACCGATCCTTCTGGCCCGGCATCTCGTCCGGCGCATAGCGCGTCTGGAAGGAGACATACTTCGCGTTGCTGGTGGGCTCAGCCAGGGCCAGCAGCTTGTGCAAAGGGAAGCCCACCCACGGCACGACCATCGACCAGGCTTCCACGCAGCGCATGCGGTAAATGCGTTCTTCAAGGGGGAAGCGGGTGGTGAGGTCGTGATGATCCAGCGTCAGCGGTTTTGCCACTTCGCCGTCAATCTTCAGGGTCCAGGGATCGGTTTTCATGCTGCCCGCGTTGGCGGCAGGATCGGCCTTATCAAGACCAAACTCGTAAAAGTTGTTATAGCCGGTGACTTTTTCTTCCGGGGTCAACGCCAGCTTATTTTGCCATTGCGCCGGTTTGGTGAAGTTAAGGGGGGCACCGGAGGGGGCTTTCGGACGATCGTTACCCTTAAACCAGTCGAGCAGGTCGGCGTGGGCCGCAGGCGTGAGCGTCAGGGCGGTGGCGCTGATGCCAAGCATCTTCAGGATCTGGCGGCGCTGTAGCATAAAGACAGATTCAGACGTTACGTCGGCTTCCGTCAGTTTTCGGGTTTTCATGGCATCCTCCGTCAGGCGTTTTTCTAAGCATGACGGAGGAGGCGGGTTAGCGCGAATATGTCACGAAAATTTGAAGATTAGGCAATTTTGACCAGCGCACGACCGTGGAACTGGTTGTCCATGATTTTATTCGCGAACTCTGGCGCCTGGCTCAGGGTAATCTCCGTGGCGCTCTGCTCATAGAACGAGGCCGGTAGATCGCGGACCAGACGTTCCCAGGCCTCGGCACGCCGCTCGGCTGGAGCCATAACCGAATCGACGCCCTGAAGACGCACGTTGCGCAGAATAAACGGCATCACCGTCGTCGGCAGGGCAAAACCACCCGCCAGCCCACAGGCCGCCACGCAGCCGCCGTAGTTCATTTGCGCCAGCACTTTCGCCAGCACTTTGTCGCCGACGGTATCGACCGCGCCAGCCCAGACCTGTTTTTCCAGCGGGCGGGTTTCGGCGAACTCGTCGCGGCTCAGAATACGGTTTGCGCCCAGCTGACGCAGATAATCATGCGTACTTTCGCGGCCAGAGACGGCGGCGACCTGATATCCCAGCTTGTGCAGCAGCGTGACGGCCGTGCTGCCCACACCGCCGCTTGCGCCGGTGACGACGATTTCGCCGGAGTCAGGACGGATCCCGGCCTCTTCCAGCGCCATGACGCACAGCATGGCGGTGAAGCCCGCCGTGCCGACGATCATCGCTTTGCGGCCGTCCATGCCTTTCGGCATCGGGACCAGCCAGTCACCTTTTACGCGCGCCTGTGCTGCCAGCCCGCCCCAGTGGTTTTCACCCACGCCCCAGCCGGTGAGCAGGACCTGCTGTCCGGCGTGGAAGCGCGGATCTTCACTGGTATGCACACGGCCTGCAAAGTCGATTCCGGGCACCATCGGGAAATTTCGGATGATTTTACCTTTCCCCGTAATGGCCAGTGCGTCTTTATAGTTCAGGCTGGACCAGTCGATATCCACGGTCACGTCGCCTTCCGGCAGGCGGCTCTCCTCAATGGTTTGCACCGAGGCAACGGTTTTGCCGTCCTGCTGTTCTAAAATCAAAGCCTGCATAGGGGGTCCTCACCAGGTTTAGTAATGGGAAAATATGTTCTGAAGACTATACTCGCTCAGTGAAACACCGTGCCGATGTAACGCAATAAATTGCCAGATACACCAGGTTTGGTAGTATGCCGCATTTGAAATGCAAGTTAGCGCTCACTTGCGACCCCTTCAACCCACGGAGTAATCTCAAGGATGCGATTAACGACGAAGTTCTCAGCTTTTATCACTTTGCTGACGGGGCTGACCATCATTGTCACGCTGATCGGCTGCTCGCTGAGCTTTTATAATGCCATCCAGGATAAGCTGGTTAACCGTGTTGAATCGGTTGCATCGGTTATCGACACCCGCCTGATCACCACACCCTTCCCGGCGCTTTCGCGTGAGCTGGATGAGTTAATGGTGCCTGTGGATATTGTGCGGATCGAGATTAAACAGGGGAAGCAGACCGTTTTCAGCCATACCCGCCAGGGCAGCTATCGTCCTGCCGGCACGGTAGATCAGTATCGGGATGTAACGGTCCATTCGCTTAAACACCCTGGTATGACGATCCATATGATGTACCAGGATCCGATGAGCAACTATTTACGCTCGCTCATGACCACCGCACCTTTAACCATCGCCGTTGCCTTTATCGTGCTGCTCATTTTCCTCGCCGTTCGCTGGCAGCGTCGTCAGCTTTCCGGCCAGGAACTGCTGGAAACACGCTCCGTGCGGATACTCAATGGCGAGCGGGGGCCGCAGGTGCGGGGATCGGTGTATGAATGGCCGTCGCGCACCAGTAGCGCCCTGGACGTGCTGCTCTCCGAAATCCAGTTTGCCAGCGACCAGCGTAGCCGTATGGACACGCTGATCCGCTCCTACGCCGCGCAGGATAACAAAACGGGCCTTAACAACCGTCTCTTCTTTGATAATCAGCTGGCTACGCTGCTTGATGACCCCGAAAAGGTAGGCACGCACGGCGTGGTGATGATGATTCGCCTGCCGGACTTCGATCTGCTTCGTGATACCTGGGGACAGCGCGTGGCGGAAGAGAATCTCTTCACCCTGATTAACCTGCTGTCCACCTTTATTATGCGCTACCCCGGCGCGCTGCTGGCGCGCTACCACCGCAGTGACTTTGCTGTCTTGCTGCCGCATCGCACCTTAAAGGAGTCCGAGAGTATCGCCAGCCAACTGCTGAAAGCCGTTGATGCGCTGCCGCAGAGCAAAATGCTCGACAGAGACGACATGGTGCATATGGGCATCTGTGCCTGGCGCGGCGGCCAGTCGACGGAGCAGGTGATGGAACATGCGGAAGCGGCTACGCGTAACGCCGTATTACAGGGCGCGAACGGCTGGGCGGTCTATGATGATACGCTGCCGGAGAAAGGGCGCGGCAATGTGCGCTGGCGAACCCTGATTGAACAGATGCTGAGCCGCGGTGGACCGCGTATCTATCAAAAACCGGCGGTCATGAAGAATGGCCATGTTCATCACCGTGAGCTGATGTGCCGTATTTTTGATGGCACCGAAGAGGTTATCTCGGCGGAATATCTGCCGATGGTGCTGCAATTTGGCTTATCCGAAGAGTATGACCGCCAGCAAATCACCCGCCTCATCCCGTTTTTATCGTACTGGCCTGAGGAAAATCTGGCTTTACAGGTGACCGTCGAGTCGCTGATTCGTCCGCGCTTCCAGCGCTGGTTACGCGACACGTTAATGCAGTGCGAAAAATCGCAACGCAAACGCATTATTTTTGAACTTGCAGAGGCAGATGTAGGTCAACACATCAGCCGGTTACGTCCGGTGGTACGTTTAATCAATGCGCTTGGGGCTCGTGTGGCCGTCACCCAGGCGGGTTTGACGCTGGTGAGCACCAGCTGGATCAAAGAGCTGGATGTTGAATTATTGAAGCTGCATCCTGGTCTGGTCAGAACGATTGAAAAACGCACGGAAAACCAGCTGCTGGTACAGAGCCTGGTGGAAGCGTGCAAAGGAACGCAAACGCAGGTATTTGCCACAGGCGTACGTTCACGCAGTGAATGGCAGATGTTGAAAGAGCGCGGTGCAGCGGGCGGTCAGGGGGATTTTTTTGCGGCCTCACAGCCCCTTGACACCAATGTGAAAAAATATTTGCAAAGATACTCTGTTTGACCTGCCGTTTACTTTGTTTTCACGTAGAATATCGCGCCTGTAGCTTTGAGTAAGACGAGCATAAAAGCCAGTGAACGACCTTTAATGGGTTACAAGTGAAAGTGAGGGACGCTGCTGTTTACTCAGCCCTGACGGATTCAGGGGATGAATTTGTAACAAAGGAAACGTGCTGCACTAATTTTCACCGTAGCAGACGATTTTTGCGCCTTGTCGCTGCTGCGTGTGGTTGGTAAAGTAAGCGGATTTTGTTTTCCGCCCCAGCTTTCAGGATTATCCCTTAGTATGTTGAAAAAATTTCGTGGCATGTTTTCCAATGACCTGTCCATTGACCTGGGTACCGCGAATACCCTTATTTATGTAAAAGGACAAGGCATCGTATTGAATGAGCCTTCCGTTGTGGCCATTCGTCAGGATCGTGCCGGCTCGCCAAAAAGCGTGGCCGCAGTAGGTCATGATGCGAAGCAGATGCTGGGCCGTACGCCGGGCAACATCGCCGCGATCCGCCCAATGAAAGACGGCGTAATTGCTGACTTCTTCGTGACCGAAAAAATGCTTCAGCACTTCATCAAGCAGGTTCACAGCAACAGCTTCATGCGCCCAAGCCCGCGCGTGCTGGTGTGTGTGCCGGTTGGCGCAACCCAGGTTGAACGCCGCGCGATCCGTGAATCCGCTCAGGGTGCCGGTGCGCGTGAAGTGTTCCTGATTGAAGAGCCGATGGCTGCGGCAATTGGTGCGGGTCTGCCGGTTTCTGAAGCAACCGGTTCTATGGTGGTGGATATTGGTGGCGGTACTACCGAAGTGGCCGTCATCTCCCTGAACGGCGTAGTGTACTCCTCCTCCGTACGTATCGGTGGTGACCGCTTCGACGAAGCCATCATCAACTACGTTCGCCGTAACTACGGCTCTCTGATCGGTGAAGCAACCGCAGAGCGTATCAAGCACGAAATCGGTTCTGCTTATCCGGGTGACGAAGTACGCGAGATCGAAGTTCGCGGCCGTAACCTGGCTGAAGGCGTGCCGCGCGGATTCACCCTGAACTCTAACGAAATTCTGGAAGCATTGCAGGAGCCGCTGACCGGCATCGTGAGCGCGGTGATGGTTGCGCTGGAACAGTGCCCGCCAGAGCTGGCTTCCGATATCTCCGAGCGCGGTATGGTGCTGACCGGTGGTGGTGCGCTGCTGCGTAACCTCGACCGCCTGTTAATGGAAGAGACAGGTATTCCTGTCGTAGTTGCAGAAGATCCACTGACTTGCGTCGCCCGTGGTGGTGGCAAGGCGCTGGAAATGATCGACATGCACGGCGGCGACTTGTTTAGCGAAGAGTAGTCGGGTGTGAGAGGGTAGCAATTTGCTACCCTTTCTCTCTGACGCGAGAATACGCATAGCCTATGAAGCCAATTTTTAGCCGTGGCCCGTCGCTACAGTTTCGCCTGATCCTGGCGGTTCTGGTGGCGCTCGGGGTCATTATTGCCGATAGCCGCCTCGGTACGTTCAGCCAGATCCGAACGTACATGGATACCGCCGTCAGTCCTTTCTACTTTATTTCAAATGGTCCCCGTGAACTGCTCGACTCCGTGTCGCAAACGCTTTCATCGCGTGACCAGCTCGAACTTGAAAATCGTGCGTTACGCCAGGAACTGCTGCTGAAAAACAGCGAGCTGCTGATGCTGGGGCAATATAAGCAGGAAAACGCGCGCCTGCGTGAACTGCTTGGCTCGCCGCTGCGCCAGGATGAACAGAAAATGGTCACCCAGGTGATCTCCACCGTAAACGATCCCTACAGCGATCAGGTGGTGATTGATAAAGGCAGCGTGAACGGCGTATACGAAGGTCAGCCTGTGATCAGCGATAAAGGCGTTGTGGGCCAGGTCGTGGCGGTTGCCAAACTGACCAGCCGCGTGCTGCTGATTTGCGATGCTACCCATGCGCTGCCGATTCAGGTGCTGCGTAACGACATTCGCGTGATTGCTGCCGGCAATGGCTGTACGGACGATCTTCAGCTTGAACATCTGCCAGCCAACACGGACATCCGCGTGGGCGACGTGCTGGTGACGTCCGGTCTGGGCGGTCGTTTCCCTGAAGGCTACCCGGTTGCGGTGGTCTCATCCGTGAAGCTCGACACTCAGCGTGCTTACACCGTAATCCAGGCGCGTCCAACGGCGGGCTTGCAGCGTTTACGTTACCTGCTGCTGCTGTGGGGAGCCGATCGTAACGGTGCGAACCCGATGACGCCGGAAGATGTGCATCGCGTCGCGAACGAACGCCTGATGCAGATGATGCCGCAGGTGCTGCCTGCGCCGGATGCGATGGGGCCACCTGCGCCCGTACCGGCTCCGGCGACAGGGTTAACGCAGCCGCTACCGGATGCGCCACCGCCGCCGCAAGTCTCGGGTGGAGGGCAGTAGTGGCCAGTTATCGTAGCCAGGGACGCTGGGTAATCTGGCTCTCATTCCTCGTTGCACTGTTGCTGCAAATTATGCCCTGGCCGGACGACATTCTTGTTTTCCGGCCAAACTGGGTTTTGCTCATTTTGCTCTACTGGATCCTTGCCCTGCCGCACCGCGTAAATGTCGGCACAGGTTTTGTGATGGGTGCCATACTGGATCTCATCAGTGGCTCTACGCTTGGCGTGCGCGCCTTATCCATGAGCATTATTGCGTACCTCGTCGCACTCAAATTCCAGCTCTTTCGTAACCTTGCGCTCTGGCAACAGGCGCTGGTGGTGATGTTGTTGTCGCTCGCTGCGGATATCGTTGTTTTCTGGGCAGAGTTTTTAGTGATCAACGTCTCTTTCCGACCGGAAGTGTTCTGGAGTAGTGTAGTAAACGGTGTGCTCTGGCCGTGGCTGTTCCTGCTGATGCGTAAAATTCGCCAGCAGTTTGCCGTGCAATAAAAGGTTTCTATGACGTCTCTGTATCTTGCCTCCGGTTCTCCGCGTCGCCAGGAACTGCTCGCGCAGCTGGGTGTCTCCTTCGAACGCATCGTTACCGGCATTGAAGAAAAACGTGCTGAGGGCGAAAGCGCTCAGCAGTACGTCTCTCGTCTGGCGCGTGAAAAAGCGCAGGCGGGCGTCGCATGCGTGCCGCGTGACTTACCGGTGCTGGGTGCGGACACCATCGTCATTCTCAAGGGTGAAGTGCTTGAGAAACCCCGTGACGCAGACCATGCGGCGCAGATGCTGCGCAACCTGTCCGGACAAACGCATCAGGTGATGACGGCGGTGGCGCTGGCGGACAGCCAGTACGTTCTGGATTGCCTGGTGGTAACGGAAGTGACGTTCAGAGTCCTCACCGACGAGGAGATCGCCGGCTATATCGCCAGCGGTGAACCGATGGATAAAGCAGGTGCATACGGTATTCAAGGGTTGGGTGGCTGTTTTGTCAGGAAGATAAATGGCAGCTATCACGCCGTAGTCGGCTTACCGCTGGTGGAAACGTATGAGTTGCTGAGTAATTTTAACTCACTGCGTGAGGGAAGGGATAATTATGACGGCTGAATTGTTGGTAAACGTAACGCCCTCGGAAACCCGTGTGGCCTACATTGATGGTGGCATTCTTCAGGAAATTCATATTGAGCGTGAAGCGCGACGCGGAATCGTAGGCAATATCTACAAAGGTCGTGTCAGTCGTGTACTACCGGGTATGCAGGCGGCTTTTGTAGATATTGGGCTCGATAAGGCGGCGTTTTTACATGCCTCCGATATCATGCCGCACACCGAATGCGTGGCTGGCGAAGAGCAAAAGCAGTTTGCCGTGCGCGACATCTCTGAGCTGGTGCGTCAGGGCCAGGATCTGATGGTGCAGGTGGTGAAAGATCCGCTGGGCACCAAAGGCGCGCGTCTGACCACCGACATCACCCTGCCTTCACGCTATCTGGTGTTTATGCCGGGCGCGTCGCACGTTGGCGTTTCACAGCGTATTGAAAGCGAAAGCGAGCGCGAGCGCCTGAAAAAAGTCGTGAGCGCCTACTGCGACGAGCAGGGCGGCTTTATTATTCGTACCGCGGCGGAAGGGATCAGCGAAGACGATCTGGCCTCGGATGCGGCCTACCTGAAGCGCGTCTGGACCAAGGTGATGGAGCGTAAAAAACGCAACCAGACCCGCTACCGTCTGTACGGCGAGCTGGCGCTTGCTCAGCGCGTACTGCGTGATTTCGCCGATGCGCAGCTTGACCGCATCCGCGTGGACTCCCGCCTGACGTATGAAGCCCTGCTGGAGTTTACCGCCGAGTACATTCCGGAAATGCCGGGTCTGCTGGAGCATTACACCGGACGCCAGCCGATATTTGACCTCTATGACGTTGAAAACGAAATCCAGCGCGCGCTGGAGCGTAAGGTTGAGCTGAAATCGGGCGGTTACCTGATTATCGACCAGACCGAAGCGATGACCACCGTGGATATCAACACCGGCGCGTTTGTCGGCCATCGCAACCTCGATGACACCATCTTCAACACCAACATCGAAGCGACGCAGGCCATCGCGCGCCAGCTTCGCCTGCGCAATCTGGGCGGGATTATCATCATCGACTTTATCGATATGAATAATGAAGATCACCGCCGTCGCGTGCTGCACTCGCTGGAGCAGGCGCTGAGTAAAGATCGCGTGAAAACCAGCATCAACGGCTTCTCCCAGCTGGGGCTGGTGGAAATGACCCGGAAACGGACCCGCGAAAGCGTGGAACACGTGCTCTGCAACGAGTGTCCAACCTGCCATGGACGCGGAACGGTAAAAACGGTGGAGACGGTCTGCTACGAGATCATGCGTGAGATTGTCCGCGTCCATCATGCCTACGACTCCGACCGTTTTCTGGTCTATGCTTCCCCTGCGGTGGCGGAGGCCCTGAAAGGGGAAGAGTCGCACGCGCTGGCGGAAGTGGAAATCTTTGTCGGCAAACAGGTAAAAGTGCAGATTGAGCCGCTCTATAACCAGGAGCAGTTTGACGTCGTAATGATGTAAACGCAGTTCGCTGCGAGATTAAAGGCTGACAAGGAGAGACGCGTGAGGCGATTGCCGGGGATTTTACTGCTTACAGGGGCAACGCTGGTCGTGATTGTCGCGTTGCTCGTGAGCGGGCTGCGTCTCGTCTTGCCGCATCTTGACAGCTGGCGTCCGCAGATCCTGGCGAAAATCGAGTCCACCACCGGCCTGCCGTTAGACGTGAGCCATATCGAGGCAAGCTGGCAGACCTTTGGCCCGACGCTTGATGCGCGGGATATCAGCGCCAGCCTGAAAGATGGCGGTCACCTTAAAATCAAACGCGTTACCCTGGCGCTGGATGTCTGGCAAAGCCTGCTGCATCTGCGCTGGCAGTTTCGCGATCTCACCTTCTGGCAACTTCAGCTAAAGACCAATACGCCGCTGCAAAGCGGCGAAGGCGATCGGGGGCTGGAAACCAGCCGTATCAGCGATCTCTTCCTGCGTCAGTTCGATCATTTCGATCTGCGCGACAGCGAAATCAGCTTTATTACCCTTTCCGGGCAGCGCGCCGAGCTGGCGATCCCACAGCTGACCTGGCTAAACGGAAAAGATCGCCACCGCGCCGAGGGGCAGGTAAATCTCTCTAGCCTGAACGGGCAGCACGGCGTGATGCAGGTGCGGATGGATCTGCGCGACGACAATGGCCTGCTGAACAATGGCCGCGTGTGGTTGCAGGCGGACGATGTGGACGTGAAGCCGTGGCTTGGCGAGTGGATCCAGCAGAACATGCAGCTGGAAACCGCGCGTTTCAGTCTCGAAGGCTGGATGACCCTGACGAATGGGGCGTTCGCCAGCGGTGATATCTGGCTCAAGCAGGGGGGCGCGAGCTGGAAGGGCGAAAACCATCAGCATCAGCTTTCGGTCGATAACCTCACCGCCCACGTAACCCAGGAAAAAGGCGGCTGGCAGTTCGCTATTCCGGATACGCGCATCTCCATGGATAACAAACCCTGGCCAAGCGGCGCGCTGACGCTGGCGTGGATGCCGGAGCAGGACGTCGGCGGGGTAAACGGTAAACGCAGCGACGAGTTGCGTATCCGCGCCAGTAACCTGGACCTGACGGCGATCGAGGGCCTGCGTTCAATGGCCGCAAAACTCTCCCCGGAGCTGGGTGACATCTGGCTGGCGACGCAGCCGAGCGGGCAGATAAACCGTCTGGCGCTGGATATTCCGCTTCAGGCCACGGAAAAGACGCGCTTCCAGGCGGCATGGAAAAATCTCGCCTGGAAACAGTGGAAACTGCTGCCGGGCGCTGAGCACTTCAGCGGCAAGCTTGAAGGAAGCGTGGAAAACGGCAGGCTGACGGCAGAAATGCAGGATGCCAAAATGCCGTACGAAACGGTCTTTCGTGCGCCGCTGGAGATCGCGCAGGGTAATGTCACCCTCAACTGGCTGAAAAATGACAAAGGTTTTCAGCTTGATGGCCGCGATATCGATGTAAAAGCCAGGGCGGTGCATGCCCGCGGCAATTTCCGTTACCTACAGCCTGAAGGCGATGAGCCGTGGCTGGGTATCCTGGCAGGCATCAGCACGGATGACGGCTCGCAGGCGTGGCGCTACTTCCCGGAGAACCTGATGGGGAAAGCTCTGGTGGACTATCTCAGCGGCGCCATTCAGGGCGGTCAGGCGGATAACGCCACGCTGGTCTACGGCGGCAACCCGCACCTGTTCCCGTATAAGCATAACGAAGGTCAGTTCCAGGTTCTGGTGCCGCTGCGCAACGCCACCTATGCCTTCCAGCCGGGCTGGCCCGCGCTGAAAAATCTCGATATCGAACTCAACTTCCTCAATGACGGCTTGTGGATGAAGACGGACAGCGTGGCGCTGGGCGGCGTGACGGCGAGCAACCTGACCGCAAACATCCCGGATTACTCGAAAGAGAAATTGCTGATTGATGCGGATATTAAGGGGCCGGGTAATGCGGTTGGCCCGTATTTTGAAGATACGCCGCTGAATGACTCTCTGGCGGCCACCCTTCAGCAGTTGCAGCTAGATGGCGATGTGAATGCTCGCTTACATCTGGATATTCCGCTCGACGGGGAAATGACCACCGCCAAAGGCGACGTTCGTCTTAACAACAACAGCCTCTATATCAAGCCGCTGGACAGTACGCTGAAAAACCTCAGCGGTCAGTTCAGCTTTGTTAACGGCAATCTGAAAAGTGAGCCGCTGAAAGCGACCTGGTTCAATCAACCCGTCAATATCGATTTCTCCACCACCGAGGGTGATAAAGCCTACCAGGTGGCGGTAAATATGGACGCGAACTGGCAGCCGTCACGCATGAATGTCCTGCCGAAGCCGGTTGAGAACGCGGTTGACGGCGCGGTGTCGTGGAATGGCAAGGTGGCCATCGACCTGCCTTATCACTCCGGCGCGCGGTATAAGGTCGACATCACGGGCGATCTTAAAAATCTCAGCAGCCAGCTGCCCGCGCCCCTGAATAAGAAAAGCGGCGAGCCGCTGCCTGTCAACGTCAACGTAGACGGTAACCTCAACGGCTTTGACGTAACCGGTAACGCTGGCGGAACAAACCACTTTAACAGCCACTGGCTGCTTAACCGCAAGCTGACGCTGGACAGGGCGATCTGGACGACAGACAGCCGTACCACGCCACCGCTGCCGGAGCAGGCGGGCATTGAGCTGAATCTGCCGGCGATGGATGGCGCAGAGTGGCTGGCACTGTTCCAGAAAGGTGTCGGGCAAAACGTCGATCAAACGGCGCAGTTCCCGCAGGCCATTACCTTACGTACGCCTGCGCTGACGCTGGGTGGGCAGCGGTGGAACAACCTGAGCATCGTTTCCCGGCCGACGGCTAACGGCTCAAAGGTTGAGGCTCAGGGCCGTGAAATTAACGGCACGTTGACGATGCGCGATAACGCGCCGTGGCAGGCGGCGATCCGCTACCTCTATTACAACCCGACCTTTGCCGTGGCTGAAAAACAGCCATCGGTCGCTTCGCCCCTCAGCAAGGCATCGCGCGTTGATTTCAGCGGCTGGCCCGATCTCCAGCTGCGCTGTGCGGAGTGCTGGCTGTGGGGGCAAAAATATGGCCGTATCGACGGAGATGTCGCCATCAAGGGCACGACGCTGAGCCTTACCGGTGGTCTGGTGGATACCGGTTTTGGCCGTTTGACCGCCGCCGGGGAATGGGTGAATAAGCCGGGCGCGCAGCGCACCTCCCTGAAAGGCGATATCAAAGGCAGCAAGCTGGATGCGGCGGCTAACTTCTTCGGCATCAGCACGCCGCTTCGGGGATCGTCATTCGATGTGAATTACGATCTGCACTGGCGTGCGGCGCCGTGGCAGCCGGACGTCGCCACGCTGAACGGCATTCTCAGAACCCGTTTTGGTAAGGGACAAATTGCCGATGTCAGCACGGGCCATGCGGGGCAAATACTTCGCCTGCTGAGCTTTGACGCGCTGCTGCGCAAGCTGCGCTTCGATTTCAGCGATACCTTCAACGACGGTTTCTATTATGACTCCATTCGCGGAACGGCCTGGATCAAGGACGGCGTGATGCATACCGACGATACGCTGCTGGATGGCCTGGAGGCGGATATCGCCATGAAAGGCTCGGTGGATCTGGTGCGTCGTGAACTGGATATGGAAGCGGTCGTCGCCCCGGAGATTTCCGCTACCGTGGGCGTGGCGACGGCGTTTGTGGTTAACCCGATTGTCGGTGCGGCGGTATTTGCCGCCAGCAAAGTGCTGGGGCCGCTCTGGAGTAAGGTCTCGATTTTGCGCTACCGCATTACGGGCCCAATCGATAAACCGCAGATTAATGAGGTGCTGCGCCAGCCGCGCAAAGAAGCACAGCAATGATTTGACGTGGGCAGGTAATTGCCTCACTCTCAATAAATACGATTTTTACACCGCCACGGGCGGCAACGAACGAGTAGCAATACGATGAGTCTGAACCTGGTAAGTGAACATTTGCTCGCAGCGAACGGCCTGAGCCATCAGGACCTGTTCTCCATTCTTGGTCAACTGACCGAACGCCGTCTCGACTACGGCGATCTCTATTTCCAGTCGAGCTATCACGAATCCTGGGTTTTAGAAGACAGCATCATTAAAGATGGCTCCTATAACATCGACCAGGGCGTCGGCGTGCGCGCCGTGAGCGGCGAGAAAACCGGTTTTGCCTATGCCGACCAGATAAGCCTGGCCGCGCTGGAGCAGAGCGCGCAGGCCGCACCCACCATCGTGCGCGACGCGGGCGATGGTCGCGTAAAAACCCTGGGCGAAGTGCAGCATTCGGCGCTCTATACCAGCATCGACCCGCTGCAAAGCATGAGCCGCGAAGAGAAGCTGGACATCCTGCGTCGCGTGGACAAAGTGGCCCGCGCCGCCGACAAACGCGTGCAGGAAGTGTCCGCCAGCCTGAGCGGCGTCTATGAGCTGATCCTGGTGGCAGCTACGGACGGTACGCTGGCCGCCGACGTGCGTCCGCTGGTGCGTCTCTCCATCAGCGTGCAGGTGGAAGACGACGGCAAGCGCGAGCGCGGCTCAAGCGGCGGCGGCGGTCGTTTTGGCTATGACTGGTTCCTCGGCGACGTTGACGGCGAAGCGCGCGCGGATGCGTGGGCAAAAGAAGCTGTGCGCATGGCGCTGGTTAATCTTTCTGCCGTGGCGGCACCCGCCGGTACGCTGCCGGTTGTACTGGGCGCAGGCTGGCCCGGCGTGCTGCTGCACGAAGCGGTCGGTCACGGGCTGGAAGGCGATTTCAACCGCCGTGGTACGTCTGTATTCAGCGGTCAGATGGGGCAGCTTGTCTCCTCTGAGCTGTGTACCGTGGTCGATGATGGCACCATGCCTGACCGTCGCGGCTCGATTTCTATCGACGATGAAGGCACGCCGGGCCAGTACAACGTGCTGATCGAAAACGGCGTCCTGAAAGGCTACATGCAGGACAAGCTCAACGCGCGTCTGATGGGCGTTGCGCCAACGGGCAACGGTCGTCGCGAATCTTACGCGCACCTGCCGATGCCGCGCATGACCAACACCTACATGCTGCCGGGTAAATCCACGCCGCAGGAGATTATCGAATCCGTTGATTACGGTATCTTCGCGCCGAACTTTGGCGGTGGCCAGGTGGATATCACCTCCGGCAAATTTGTCTTCTCGACTTCAGAGGCGTACCTGATTGAGAAGGGCAAAGTGACTAAAGCAGTGAAGGGCGCAACCCTGATTGGTTCCGGCATTGAGGCCATGCAGCAGATTTCCATGGTCGGTAACGACCTGAAGCTGGATAACGGCGTGGGCGTTTGCGGCAAAGAAGGCCAGAGCCTGCCGGTAGGCGTCGGCCAGCCGACGCTGAAGGTTGATAACCTGACCGTGGGCGGTACGGCGTAATTTTTCATTTTCCCCTCACCCTAACCCTCTCCCCAACGGGGAGAGGGCCGGGGTGAGGGGGAAGGCCTACTCTTTCCTTCTTCCCCGCATGCCCTGAAACAGCTCCGCCACTTCCACAAAATAGTCCGTCAGATAGTTAATACAGACCTGCACCTTCAGCGGCAGCTTGTCCTTTTCGGTATACAGCGCGTACACCGGGCGCGGATCCGACTGGTAGCGCGGGAACAGGATCTCCAGCTCGCCGCTGTTGATCTCGTTGATCACCCACATCAGCGGCACGTAGGCGATACCGGCCCCGGCCACCAGCCAGCGCGAGATGGTCATCGGATCGTTGGTCACGAAGCGGCCTTCAGGCAGCAGCCGGGTGGAAAGCCCTTCCGGCGCGATCAGCTCAAATTCGTTATCCGGGCGCACGCTGTATTCCAGCCACGAGTGGTTGCTCAGGTCGGCGGGTTTTTCCGGCACGCCATACTGTGCCAGGTAGCTCTTTGAGGCGCAGACCACCATCGGCATGCTGCCCAGCCGACGCGAGAACAGGCTCGAGTCCTGCAAGGCGCCAACGCGGATCACCACGTCTAACCCATCGGCAATCAGGTCCGGTGCGGGAATACCCGTCACCAGATTGACGGTTAAGCCAGGATACTCTTTCAGCATTTCCGCCGTCATGGCAGCGAGAACATTTTGTGCCATAGTTGAAGAACACCCGATGCGCAGCGTGCCGATAGGGGTGTTATTAAAGGCATAAAGCTGCTCGTGAACATCCTGCACCTCATGCAGCATTCGACGGCAGCCCTGATAGTAAATTTTACCCGCTTCCGTCAGCCCGATGCTGCGGGTACTGCGGTTGAGCAGCTTCACCTGAAGCTCGTCTTCCAGTTTTGACACCGTCTGGCTAATGGATGAGACGCTCATTTGTAGCTGACGTGCTGCGGCGGTAAAAGAGCCTTGTTCGACAACTTTGGCAAACACCGACATGCGTTTTAGTCGTTCCATTATTCACTCTGGCTTAAAAGTGATTTAGATCACATATGATAGATAACAGCATAACAGTTACGTTAATATACTATTAATTACATAACGGCTGCGCCACTCTCGCCCGGCATTTCTTGCCCTCCTGCGGCGGCGCGAGCTTAACAATCCAGTAGCCTGCACTCTCTATAATCAAGGTCAACATGAGTCTGTTTCCCGTTATCGTGGTGTTCGGTCTGTCGTTCCCACCGATATTTTTCGAGCTTCTTTTATCACTGGCGACCTTCTGGCTGGTGCGCAAGGTGCTGGTCCCTACCGGGATTTATGATTTCGTCTGGCATCCTGCATTGTTTAATACCGCGCTGTATTGCTGCCTGTTCTATTTAATATCGCGCATGTTTGTCTGAGGTTGATGTGAAAACGCTAACAAGAAAAATCTCCCGCACTGCCGTCACTATGGCGCTGGTCATCCTGGCGTTCATCGCTATTTTTCGCGCCTGGGTCTATTACACCGAATCGCCGTGGACGCGCGACGCGCGTTTCAGCGCGGAGGTGGTCGCGATAGCGCCCGATGTTGCCGGTCTTATTACGGCGGTGAACGTTCACGATAACCAGCTGGTGAAGAAAGATCAGGTGCTGTTCACCATTGACCAGCCGCGCTATCAAAAAGCCCTTGAAGAAGCAGAAGCCGACGTGGCGTATTACAACGCGCTGGCCTCTGAAAAACGCCGTGAAGCAGGACGCCGTAACAAGCTGGGCATCCAGGCCATGTCCAGAGAAGAGATTGACCAGTCCAATAACGTGCTGCAAACCGTGCTGCACCAGCTGGCAAAAGCTCAGGCGACGCGCGATCTGGCGAAGCTCGATCTGGAACGTACCGTGATCCGCGCTCCGTCCGATGGCTGGGTGACTAACCTTAACGTCTATGCCGGTGAGTTTATCACGCGCGGCTCAACCGCCGTGGCGCTGGTGAAACAAAACTCCTTCTACGTCCTCGCCTATATGGAAGAGACCAAGCTGGAAGGCGTGCGTCCGGGCTATCGCGCCGAAATCACGCCGCTCGGCAGCAACCGTGTCCTGAAAGGGACCGTGGACAGCGTTGCCGCGGGGGTGACCAACTCCAGCAGTACGGTTGATAACAAAGGGATGGCGACCGTCGATTCCAACCTTGAGTGGGTTCGCCTGGCGCAGCGCGTACCGGTGCGCATTCGTCTGGACGAGCAGCAGAGCAACCTCTGGCCCGCAGGCACCACGGCGACGGTGGTGATCACCGGTGAAAAAGACCGTGATGCCAGCCAGGACTCCATCTTCCGTCAAATCGCCCATCGCCTGCGCGAGTTTGGTTGATCGCTATGGGCATTTTTTCCATCGCCAGCCAGCACATCCGCTTCGCCGTGAAGCTGGCATGCGCCATTGTGCTGGCGCTGTTTGTTGGCTTCCATTTCCAGCTTGAAACGCCGCGCTGGGCCGTTCTGACCGCCGCGATTGTCGCCGCCGGTCCCGCCTTCGCGGCGGGTGGCGAACCCTATTCCGGGGCCATCCGCTATCGCGGGATGCTGCGTATTATCGGGACCTTTATCGGCTGTATCGCCGCCCTGACCATTATCATCCTGATGATCCGCACGCCGCTGCTGATGCTGATCGTGTGCTGTATCTGGGCGGGTTTTTGTACCTGGGTCTCCTCCCTGGTGAAGGTTGAGAACTCGTACGCCTGGGGCCTGGCGGGATATACCGCGCTGATTATTATCATCACCATCCAGACCGATCCGCTGCTCGCCCCGCAGTTCGCCGTGGAACGTTGCAGCGAGATTGTGATTGGTATCGTCTGTGCGATTGTCGCCGATCTGCTTTTCTCTCCGCGTTCTATTAAGCAGGAAGTGGATCGTGAGCTGGACGCGCTGATCGTTGCCCAGTACCAGCTCATGCAGCTGTGCATTAAGCACGGCGACAGCGAAGAGGTCGACAAGGCCTGGAGCGGGCTGGTGCGCCGCACGCAGGCGCTGGAAGGGATGCGCAGTAACCTCAACATGGAGTCTTCCCGCTGGGAGCGCGCCAATCGTCGTCTGAAAGCGATCAATACTGTCTCGTTAACGCTGATCACCCAGGCGTGTGAAACCTACCTGATTCAGAACACTCGCCCCGAAGCGGTAACGGATACCTTCCGCGAACTGTTTGATGAGCCTGTGGAGACGGTGCAGGACGTGCATCGACAGCTTAAACGCATGCGCCGCGTGATTGGCTGGACGGGAGAGCGTGACACGCCAGTCACCATTTATACCTGGGTTGGCGCCGCAACGCGCTACCTGCTTCTGAAACGCGGCGTGATTGGCAACACTAAAATCAGTGCGGCGGAAGAAGAGGTGTTACAGGGCGAAGTGGTCATTAAACCGGAATCCGCCGAGCGGCATCATGCGATGGTCAACTTCTGGCGCACCACGCTGGCCTGTATACTCGGCACGCTGTTCTGGCTGTGGACCGGCTGGACGTCCGGTAGCGGCGCGATGGTGATGATTGCCGTCGTGACCGCGCTGGCAATGCGTCTGCCCAACCCGCGCATGGTCGCTATCGATTTCCTGTACGGTACCATTGCGGCGTTACCGATTGGCGCGCTCTATTTCCTGGTGATTATCCCCTCGACACAGCAAAGCATGCTTTTGCTCTGCATCAGCCTGGCGGTAATGGCGTTCTTTATCGGGATAGAGGTACAAAAACGCCGACTGGGATCGTTAGGCGCTCTGGCGAGTACGATTAACATCATTGTGCTGGATAACCCGATGACCTTCCATTTTAGCCAGTTCCTGGACAGCGCATTAGGCCAGCTGGTGGGCTGTTTCCTGGCGATGATGGTCATCCTGCTGGTGCGGGATAACTCCCGGGCGCGGACAGGGCGTGTGCTGCTGAATCAGTTTGTGTCGGCCGCCGTTTCGTCCCTGACCACCAATACCGCACGACGCAAGGAGAACCACCTGCCGGCTCTTTATCAGCAGCTGTTCCTGTTGCTGAACAAATTCCCGGGCGATGTCGCCCGTTTCCGCCTGGCATTGACCATGATTATCGCGCACCAGCGCCTGCGGAACGCACCGGTGCCGATTAACGACGATTTGTCCGCCTTCCACCGCCAGCTACGGCGCACGGCGGACCACGTGATATCGGCATCCAGCGATGACAAACATCGCCGCTACTTTAAGCAACTGCTGGAAGAGCTGGATATCTACCAGGAAAAACTGCGGATCTGGGAAGCGCCGCCGCAGGTTACCGAGCCGGTTGAGCGGCTGGTATTTATGCTGCACCGCTACCAGAACGCGCTGACGGACAGCTGATGAAGAGAAAACCGACGCCAAAAGCGTCGGTTTTTTTGTGGCTATACTTAATCCTGTAGGTTCAAACATTCAGGAAGGGAGGACACATGACAACCCAGGCTCTTCAGGACAGTACGCTTTTTCAGACCGGGTATCTGGTTAACGGTATCTGGAAAACACTCGACACCACGTTTGATGTGCTAAACCCGGCCACGGGCGAGGTCATTGCAAAAGTAGCGAAAGCAGGTAAAGCCGAAACCGAAGAGGCTATTGCGGCCGCGACGAAAGCCTTTCCCGCATGGCGCGCAAAAACGGCAAAAGAGCGTTCTGCGATCCTCTATCGCTGGTATGAACTGATTATTGAGAATAAAAGCTGGCTCGGAAGGCTGATGACCACCGAGCAGGGCAAGCCGCTGAAAGAAGCTGAGGGCGAAGTAGAGTATGCCGCCAGCTTCATTCAGTGGTTTGCCGAGCAGGCCAAGCGTGCCAACGGCGAAATTATCCCTCCGGTTAAACCCGGCTCCCGTATCCTGGCCACCCGGGAGCCTGTCGGGGTGGTTGCCGCTATTACGCCATGGAACTTCCCGATGGCCATGCTCACCCGTAAGCTCGGCCCGGCGCTGGCAGCGGGGTGTACCGGCGTGATCAAACCTGCAAACAACACGCCGCTGAGCGCCTTTGCGCTGCTGACGCTGGCGAAGCAGGCCGGCGTGCCGGATGGTGTGCTGAATGCGGTCGCGGGGAGCACCTCTGAAATTAGCGACGCCATTATGGCCAGCCATGACGTGCGCAAAATCTCGTTTACCGGTTCAACCGCCGTCGGGAAAACGCTGGTCCGCAATTCCGCAGACACCATGAAAAAGGTGTCGATGGAGCTGGGCGGCAATGCGCCGTATATCGTTTTTGAGGACGCGGACATTGAGGCCGCCGTTAAAGGCGCCATCGCCAATAAGTTCCGTAACGCCGGGCAGGTCTGCGTCAGCGTAAACCGTTTCTATATTCAGGAGACGGTCTACGACAAGTTTGTCAATCAGCTTGCTGATGCGGTGAAGGCGCTGAAGGTGGGTAATGGCCTGGACGAGGGCGTGGTTGTCGGCCCGCTGATTGAGCCTTCGGCTGTCGATAAAGTCCGTGAGCACGTCGAAGATGCAGTAGCGAAGGGCGCCACGGTGTTGGCCGGCGGTAAACCGCATGAGCTTGGCGGTAACTTCTGGATGCCCACCGTCCTCGGTGACTGCCATGAAGGCATGAAGCTGGCGGAAGAGGAGACCTTCGGACCTGTTGCCGCCTGCTTCCGCTTCACATCGGAAGACGAAGTTGTGATGCGTGCGAACAATACGCCTTATGGGCTGGCAGCCTACTTCTATACCCAGAATCTGTCGCGCGTGTTCCGCGTCTCACAGGCCATTGAGAGCGGCATGATCGGGATTAATGAATGTGCGGTATCGACCGAACTGGGCCCGTTTGGGGGAGTAAAAGAGTCCGGGCTGGGACGCGAGGGGTCCGTGCTGGGGCTGGAGGAGTTTCTGGAAGTTAAAACCCTGCATATCGGGGGATTATAATAGACAGGGCGGCATCTGCCGCCCGCCTGTACCGGGTGGCTGGCAATGAAAATTTATACCTTTGATTTTGACGAAATTGATAGTCAGGAAGACTTCTACCGCGAGTTTATTCGGGCGTTCGACCTGGAGCGGGACAGCGTAAGCAACCTTGATATGCTGTGGGATGTGGTGACCGGCGACAGGCTGCCGTTACCGCTGGAAATCGAGTTTACCCATCTGCCTGAAAAGCTGCGCAGACGCTTTGGCGCACTGATTTTATTGTTTGATGAAGCGGAGGAGGAGCTGGAAGGGCAACTGCGTTTCAATGTGCGTCAGTCATAAAAAAGCCCCTGACCGGGAGGTCAGGGGCAAGTCGTATGATGAGATACGACGAGGGTTTATTTGTACAGTTCAGCCGTAGCGTGCCAGTGGTCGCCGCTGCGTGCTTCAATTACGCGATAGGATGATGCACCTTGTTCTTCCGCTTTTTTGTTCAGCATGTCGTGCATGTCCATTGGAGATGCGCCGATGGCACCAACAGAAACCGTCCCGATAGCCTGACGGGATTGTGCCTGTTCGGCATTAATGGCGTCGGCCGCAAACGCACCGAATGACAGGACAGAGAGTACGCTCAGGGCAGCAACAGTGTTTTTAATTTTCATGATCGGTTACCTCGTCAATTATTCTACTGGGGTCTTTGTTCTGTGACCCTCATCACAAAATCAAGTATACACTAATCACGCAAAAAATTAATACCAGACTAATGGTTTCCCTTGTTATTACGTATTAAAAAAATCGATTTTTATAACGGGAGTGCATAAAAAAGGACCTGGCAAGGCGATATTTGTCCATTTTTGTATTTAAAATCATATTGATAGATGAATTTGATTTTTAGTGCGATTTTGCAGCAAATCATCCACTGGCTGAATGTTAACAGGCGGTAAAAAGCACTATTTGCAAAAGCAGCAGGCAGTGGAAAGCAGGGTAAAACGAGGCAACAGCAGAATGATCCCCGTAGCCGTGCGCTACGGGGCAGGCAATTACAGCTCCTGTTCGAACAGGACCAGAATCGCTTCGTAGAGGTCTTTCACCGAGAAACCATTTGCCGGGGTGGTAAAGATGGTGTCATCACCGGCGATAGTGCCGAGGATCCCCTCAGCTTTACCCAGCGAATCCAGCAGGCGAGCAATCAGCTGTGCGGCACCTGGGCTGGTGTGGATCACAACCACGGCATCGTTATAGTCGATGTCCAGAACCAGGTTCTTCAGCGGGCTGGAGGTTGTCGGGACGCCAAGTTCAGCAGGCAGGCAATAAACCATTTCCATTTTGGCGTTGCGCGTACGCACCGCACCAAACTTGGTTAACATGCGGGAGACCTTCGATTGGTTGATGTTATCGAAGCCTTGCTCCTGCAACGCCTGAACAATTTCTCCCTGAGAACTGAATTTCTCTTCTTTGAGCAGCGCTTTAAACGCCTTTACTAATTCTTCTTGCTTAGACGAGCTTCGCATAAGTCACCCGGAATATGACGAAAGAAACAACATTATTATGCATGTGGATGAATTTTTATGCAAATTATCTACCTGGGGCCAGGCTGAAATAATGTTATGAAAGGGAGTGATTTTATCAGATTTCGTTATCGGAAAACATGCCTGGGTCACGCCGCGCAAATAAGCTTAAAAGTAAATTAAATGTTATCAAAATGATGTTGTTTTGGTGGCGTGGCAGGGTGTATTGTAACCCCCTCTTAATACGTTGTTGCCCACAGCCTGATAGCATTCAGGTGAAGGCGAAAGACGTGCGACCTCAAATTCTTTAGCGATGAAAATTGTAATTAATGACGTGCTGAATTATGGTCGCCGCAACGGATTTACAGATACTTAAGTTAACCATAATAAGGAGTTTAGGATGAAAGTCGCAGTCCTCGGCGCTGCTGGTGGTATCGGCCAGGCGCTTGCCCTACTACTGAAAACCCAACTGCCTTCAGGCTCAGAACTCTCCCTGTACGATATTGCTCCGGTAACCCCAGGCGTGGCGGTTGACCTGAGCCACATCCCGACAGCTGTGAAAATCAAAGGCTTCTCCGGTGAAGATGCGCGTCCTGCGTTGCAGGGTGCCGACGTGGTGCTGATCTCCGCAGGTGTTGCACGTAAACCGGGTATGGACCGTTCAGATCTGTTCAACGTCAACGCGGGCATCGTGAAAAACCTGGTTCAGCAGATCGCTGAAACCTGCCCGAAAGCGTGCATCGGTATCATCACCAACCCGGTGAACACCACCGTTGCTATCGCAGCAGAAGTGCTGAAGAAAGCGGGCGTATACGACAAGAACAAACTGTTCGGCGTGACGACGCTGGATATCATCCGCTCCAATACCTTCGTGGCTGAGCTGAAAGGCAAGCAGCCAACGGAAGTGGAAGTGCCGGTTATCGGCGGTCACTCTGGCGTGACCATCCTGCCTCTGCTGTCGCAGATCCCGGGCGTGAGCTTCACCGAGCAGGAAGTGGCTGACCTGACTAAACGTATTCAGAACGCGGGCACCGAAGTGGTGGAAGCGAAGGCGGGTGGCGGGTCTGCAACCCTGTCTATGGGCCAGGCGGCGGCACGTTTCGGCCTGTCTCTGGTTCGCGCGTTGCAGGGCGAAAAAGACGTTGTTGAATGTGCCTATGTTGAAGGCGACGGTGAACACGCGCGTTTCTTCTCTCAGCCGCTGCTGCTGGGTAAAAACGGTGTTGAAGAGCGTAAGTCTATCGGCACGCTGAGCGCGTTTGAGCAAAACGCGATGGAAGGCATGCTGGATACGCTGAAGAAAGATATCACGCTGGGCGAAGAGTTCGTTAACAAGTAAAACGTCCTCTCCCATAGCAGGCCGGGTAAGCGTAAGCACCACCCGGCAAAAAAAACCGAAGCACAGGCTTCGGTTTTTTTATGGCCGTCAGTTAGTGGCCGGATATTCCTGAATGGTGACCTGAATCGTCAGCTTCTTATCATTGCGCATGACTTCAACAGGAATAATGGAGCCCGGTCGAATCTCGGCCACCTGGTCCATGGTTTCAAGCGCAGAGACTGCCGGCGTGCCGTTGACGGAGAGGATAACGTCGTTCACCTGGATGCCCGCATTGGCCGCCGGGCCGCCAGGCGCCACTTCGTTGACCACAATCCCCTGGATCTGATCGATACCCCCGCCCTGCGTATGCATCGGCGCGATTTCACGCCCGCCGATACCAATGTAACCGCGGATCACGCGGCCATCGCGGATCAGCTTGTCCATGATTTTGGTCGCCAGCTGGAACGGAATGGCAAAGCCAATTCCTTCCGGTGTTTCGCCGTCGTTGCTTTTGTCGAAGGAGAGGGTGTTAATGCCCATCAGTTCACCCAGGGAGTTCACCAGCGCGCCGCCGGAGTTACCGTGGTTGATCGAGGCATCGGTTTGCAGGAAGTTCTGTCGTCCTGACGGGTTCAGGCCAATTCGACCGGTCGCGCTGATGATCCCCTGCGTGATGGTCTGGCCCAGGTTGTACGGGTTACCGATCGCCAGCACCACATCGCCGATGTGCGGCGTTCGTTTGCGGTTTATCGGGATAGTCGGCAGACCGCCCGTGGCGTTGATCTTCAGGACCGCCAGATCGGTCAGGCTGTCCGACCCCACCAGCAGGGCTTCAAACACGCGGCCATCCTGCAAGGCGACGATAATCTGGTCGGCATCGTTAATGACGTGTTTATTGGTGATGATATAACCCCGGTCATCCATGATCACGCCGGAACCGAGCGTGCGGATCTCCAGCTGATTATGCGCGGAGCTGTTAAGCCCGCGGTTATAAACGTTAACCACGGCGGGGGCGGCACGGCGTACCGCCTGATTGTACGTCGCAGGCGTTTCATCCGTGCTGTCGAACTGGGGAGCCGACAGTTTGTTGAACTGGCGTAAAGATGGCAGAGCCACCAGCAGCAGACCGGCAACGATCAAACCAATGACAATTGAACGAAAGAGCTTTAAAAGCATGATGCGTGTGTCGTTAAAAAAGGAACGGTTTGCAGCATAACATGAGTTATCCGGACATCACACGCAGCGGCGATGCCCGGAGTCGCAAATGGTTAACGCAGTAAAATGTACAGAGTGTCGTTGCCACGGATAATTTGCAGGGCAATGACCGCCGGTTTACTCTCCAGCACCTTACGCATTTCCGCAATAGACTGCACGCGAGTGCGGTTCACGCCAATAATCACGTCGTCCTGATGTAAACCTGCCTGTGCGGCCGGGCTACTCTTCTCAACGTTAGTGACAGAAATGCCTTTCGTGCCGTTTTTAAGCTGACCGTCGCTCAGCGTAGCGCCCTGGAGCGCCGGGGAGATCTGTTCTGCACTGGCGGAAGAGGAGGTGCTCTTGTCCAGCGTCACTTCCACGGTCAGCGGTTTGCCCTCGCGGATCAGACCCAGCTTCACTTTAGCGCCAGGCTCCGTGGTGGCAATACGTGAACGTAATTCAGCAAAGCTGCTCAGCGGTTTATCGTTCAGGCTGACAATAACGTCGCCGGATTTCACGCCCGCCTTTGCAGAGCCTGAGTTGGGCAGCACTTCGCTGACAAACGCCCCGCGCTGGACGTTGAGCTTAAAGGCTTTGGCGATATCGGCGCTCATCTCCATGCCTTTAATGCCCAGCAGCCCGCGCTTAACCTCGCCAAACTGAATCAGCTGTTGAGACAGGGTTTTGGCCATGTTACTCGGAATGGCAAAACCAATCCCGATGCTGCCGCCGCCTGGCGCGAGTATCGCGGTGTTGATGCCGATCAGCTCACCGTTCAGGTTAAGCAGCGCACCGCCGGAGTTGCCCCGGTTGATGGAGGCGTCGGTCTGGATAAAGTTTTCCAGTCCTTCGAGATTCAGGCCGCTGCGCCCCAGGGCGGAGACAATCCCGGAGGTAGCGGTCTGGCCTAAGCCGAACGGGTTACCGACCGCGACGGCAAAATCACCGACGCGCAGCTTATCGGAATCGGCGATGGCGATCTGGGTCAGGTTGCTGGGGTTTTGCACCTGAAGCAGGGCAATATCACTCTGATCGTCACCGCCGATCAGTTTGGCGTCGAACTCCCGGCCATCGTTCAGCTGAACGCTGATTTTATCGGCCTGGCTGATCACGTGGTTATTGGTCAGGATATAGCCCTTAGCCGCGTCGATAATCACGCCCGAACCCAGTCCTTCAAACGGCTGAGCCTGCTGATCCGGCGCCTCTTCGCCAAAATATTTCTTCAGCTCTTCGGGGATGCGCTGGCTTTGTCGTGCGGTCCCTTCCACCTGCACGCTGACCACCGCCGGCAGGACTTTTTCAAGCATCGGCGCGAGGCTGGGAATGGCTTCTTGTCCGGGCACCTGCGAAGGCAGAGCCGCACTGGCAGGGAAGGAGGCCGAGAGAGATAACCCGACACTTAACGCTAAGGCGCTCAACAGCTGGTTTTTTTTCTTCATCGATGCTGACTCTCGTATCCTGGAATGAAAAAGAACGGCCCCAAAAACATCTTGATGTTATTGAATTTTCAACCGCTGAACAATGAGGTGATTGAGTAAATAATAGCTGGGGACGGGAAGAAAGGACGGGCGCATGAGGTGCGCCCGTAAAATTTATTCAGGTTTTGCGATTAATCGCGTTTTACACCACCGCGCAGCAGGCCGGACGCGCCGTCTGAATAGTCGCGTGGCATCTGAACCGGTGCCTGATCGTTACCGGCTTCAGAGTCCGCCAGACGATTGCGGAAGGGGTTGGTCTCTGCGGTCATTTCCGGCAGCAGGCTGCTGGAGCTTTTCGCCATGTGCTGATAGAGCTGGCGATAATCTGTCGCCATGTTGTCCAGCAGCTCGGCGCTACGGGCAAAGTGGCTGACCAGCTCTTCACGATATTCTTCCAGCTCGGCTTTGTTCTTTTCCAGTTCGTATTGCAGTGACTGCTGCTGACGCAATTTGCGGTTACCGAAACGCATGGCCACAGCACCGATGATGATGCCGACGACTAAACCGATTAGCGCATATTCCCAGGTCATGAACTTCTCCCGTTGTCTTGTTGTTCCGTAGGGTGTTGGCTCGGCTCCTGCCTGTGCCTGATTATGCCACTATAACCGCTATTTCCGCAGAAGTGGAATCCTGACGTATCATCGCGTAGTGTAGAACGGCCTTTTTTTCATCAGCCGCGCGCGCTGGTGAGGTTTAACTAAAGGAATAACAACAACATCATGCAAAACCTGTCCCCTTCATCGCGTTACCAACTGGCCCTGAGTGAGGGCACCCACCAGCCGGATGATGTCCAGCGTGAAGCGGTTAACCGCCTGAACACGATTTATCAGGAACTTCTGGCGAAACCCGCCGATGCGGCGCGGAGCAGCGGGCTGAAGGCGGCATTTGGCCGTTTGCTGGGTAAAAAAGAGCCGCCGGTAAACGCACCGGTTCGAGGCTTATATATGTGGGGCGGCGTTGGACGGGGTAAAACCTGGCTGATGGATATGTTTTACCAGAGCCTGCCCGGCACGCGTAAGCAGCGTCTGCACTTTCACCGTTTCATGCTGCGGGTTCATGAAGAGCTGACGGCGCTCCAGGGCGAAACCGACCCGCTTGAGATCGTGGCCGATCGCTTCAAGGCGGAAACGGACGTGCTCTGCTTCGACGAGTTCTTTGTTTCCGATATTACGGACGCCATGCTGCTGGGGGGGCTGATGAAAGCGCTGTTTGCGCGTGGGATCACCCTGGTGGCAACCTCAAATATCCCACCGGATGAGCTTTATCGCAATGGTCTCCAGCGGGCGCGTTTCCTGCCGGCCATTGATGCTATCAAACAGCATTGCGACATCATGAACGTCGATGCCGGTGTCGATTATCGTCTGCGCACGCTGACGCAGGCGCACCTGTGGCTTTCGCCGCTGAACGCCGACACCTCCCGCGAGATGGATAAACTGTGGCTGGCGCTGGCGGGTGCGCCGCGAGATAACGCCCCAGCGCTGGAGATTAACCATCGTCCGTTGCCGACGCTGGGCGTTGAGAACCAGACGCTGGCCGTCTCGTTTGCAACGCTCTGCGTGGATGCCCGCAGCCAGCATGACTACATTGCGCTGTCGCGTTTGTTCCATACCGTTATGTTGTGGGATGTGCCCGTCATGACCCCGCTCATGGAGAGCGAAGCGCGCCGCTTCATTGCGCTGGTAGATGAGTTTTACGAGCGCCACGTTAAGCTGGTGGTCAGCGCCGAAGTACCTTTATATGAGATTTATCAGGGCGAGCGCCTGAAGTTTGAGTTCCAGCGCTGCCTGTCGCGCCTGCAAGAGATGCAGAGCGAAGAGTACCTCAAGCGTGAGCATATGCCATAAATGCTACCCTCTCCTTGAGACGGGAACCATGTAGGCCGGGTTAGGCGCAGCCGCCACCCGGCATTTTCCACCGTCTCGAAAAACCCATTCCAAATCACATTTAAGGGTCGATCTTTGACCTCAACTTCTCTATAATCTTGCGACCCCACGTTACGAGAAGGTTTTTTTCCCGAAACTTTCTATGTGTCGGCATGTGCTATTCGAAGGGGTAGGTTTGCCGGACTTTGTCGTGTGAACCTCAACTGACTAAACGTTTGGGTGTTCACCAACGTGTAACTTATTATTTGGGTAAGCTTTTAATGAAAACTTTTACAGCTAAACCAGAAACCGTACAGCGCGACTGGTATGTTGTTGACGCGACCGGTAAAACTCTGGGCCGTCTGGCTACTGAACTGGCTCGTCGCCTGCGCGGTAAGCATAAAGCGGAATACACTCCGCACGTTGATACCGGTGATTACATCATCGTTCTGAACGCTGACAAAGTTGCTGTTACCGGCAACAAGCGTACTGACAAAGTGTACTACCACCACACCGGCCACATCGGTGGTATCAAAGAAGCGACCTTTGAAGAGATGATTGCCCGCCGTCCTGAGCGTGTGATTGAAATCGCGGTTAAAGGCATGCTGCCAAAAGGCCCGCTGGGTCGTGCTATGTTCCGTAAACTGAAAGTTTACGCAGGCAACGAGCACAACCACGCGGCACAGCAACCGCAAGTTCTTGACATCTAATCGGGATTATAGGCAATGGCTGAAAATCAATACTACGGCACTGGTCGCCGCAAAAGTTCCGCAGCTCGCGTTTTCATTAAACCGGGCAGTGGTAAAATCGTAATTAACCAGCGTTCTCTGGAACAGTACTTCGGTCGCGAAACTGCCCGCATGGTAGTTCGCCAGCCGCTGGAACTGGTTGATATGGTAGAAAAACTGGATCTGTACATCACCGTTAAAGGTGGTGGTATCTCCGGTCAGGCAGGTGCGATCCGTCACGGTATCACCCGCGCTCTGATGGAGTACGACGAATCCCTGCGTTCTGAACTGCGTAAAGCTGGCTTCGTTACTCGTGACGCTCGTCAGGTTGAACGTAAGAAAGTGGGTCTGCGTAAAGCACGTCGTCGTCCACAGTTCTCCAAACGTTAATCCATTCTGCTTACGCAGAACGATTGGCGAAAAACCCGCTTCGGCGGGTTTTTTTATGGATAATGCGCAGGTTATCCACAGTAACATTTCATATATCTTCTCTTTTTCCACATTTCCGGCATCCCCTCACCACAAAGCCATCAAAATCTGGTAAACTATCATCCAATTTTCTGCCCAAATATCGGTGAATACTCGATTTTTGTTCGATTCTTGAACAATGTGTCTTCTCTGGGATGGGCGATACTTCATCTGGCTGGCCCCGTTGGGCCGGTAGCAGTAAAAATTCTGAATATACCTGGAGGTTTTCATGGCTGTCGCTGCCAACAAACGTTCGGTAATGACGCTGTTTTCTGGTCCTACTGACATTTATAGCCATCAGGTTCGTATCGTGCTGGCCGAGAAGGGTGTCAGTTTTGAGATCGAGCATGTGGAAAAGGATAACCCGCCTCAGGATCTGATCGATCTCAACCCGAGCCAAAGCGTACCGACGCTGGTGGATCGCGAGCTGACCCTGTGGGAATCCCGTATCATTATGGAATACCTGGATGAGCGTTTCCCGCATCCGCCACTGATGCCTGTTTATCCTGTTGCGCGTGGTGAAAGCCGCCTGTACATGCAGCGTATCGAGAAAGACTGGTACACGCTGATGAACGTTATCGTCAACGGTTCCTCTTCAGAAGCAGATGCTGCGCGTAAACAGCTGCGTGAAGAGCTGCTGGCGATTGCGCCGGTATTTGGTCAAAAACCGTTCTTCCTGAGCGACGAGTTCAGCCTGGTAGATTGCTACCTGGCGCCGTTGCTGTGGCGTCTGCCAACCCTGGGCGTGGAGTTCAGCGGCCCGGGCGCGAAAGAGCTGAAAGGCTATATGACGCGCGTCTTTGAGCGCGACTCTTTCCTGGCATCCTTAACTGAACCGGAGCGCGAAATGCGTCTCGGCCGAGGCTAATGACTGTGGAAATGTCACAACTTACCCCACGCCGTCCGTATCTGCTGCGCGCCTTCTATGAATGGCTGCTGGATAACCAGCTCACGCCGCACCTGGTTGTGGATGTGACGTTGCCGGGCGTGCAGGTTCCAATGGAATACGCACGTGACGGACAGATTGTACTGAATATTGCGCCACGTGCAGTGGGTAACCTGGAGCTGGCAAACGACGAAGTGCGCTTTAATGCGCGTTTCGGCGGCGTGCCGCGTCAGGTTTCCGTTCCGCTGGCTGCGGTTCTGGCTATCTACGCCCGTGAAAACGGTGCAGGCACCATGTTCGAGCCGGAAGCGGCTTATGATGAAGAGGTTGCCAGCCTGAATGACGATGACGCATCCGATGAACGCGAAAGCGACCCGGTCATGTCTGTGATTGATGGCGACAAGCCCGATCGTCAGGACGACGACGAGGGCCCGGATGATGAACCGCCACCGCGCGGTGGTCGACCGGCGCTACGCGTTGTAAAGTAAATGAGAGCCCCTTACTTCGGTAAGGGGCTTTTTTTTTGGCTAACCCTTTCATTTTCCATTCTTAATTATTTTATTCAGATCATGAATGCGTAGCAGCAAAGTCATTAATTTATTCTGAAAAAAGAAATTAGTTAAATTAAATATACACATTCACAAAACAGGGTATATTGGCGTCAAATAATATCATTTAGAGCATAAATTACGTTTTAAAATTGGACGACATCGGACAGGAGCGTCAATGATGTCTGGGCTAAATAAAGCCCATCAAGGATGAGCAGAAGGTTAACAGGTTATAATCCTATCGCTTTAAATTCTTCTTATTCCTTCGTTGTATTATTTTTTAAACCAGTACGCGGGATATTTCCCTAAAATACCCTTTCACTAAAGTAGTGATTTTTATAACCGTTATATTTTTAAGGATTGAAAATGAAAAAATTCGCTAAATCAGCTCTGTTAAGCATGCTTGTATTAGGCGGTTCTGCTATGGCAGCCCACGCTGAAGGCAATGATGGTACCGTTACATTTGTTGGCAAAATTGTGACTTCCCCATGCTCAATTAAAATTGGCGACGAAAACCAGACCATTAGCCTCGGTGAAAACCTGGGTACCGGTTCACTGAAAGCAGGCCTTATTCAGGCTGTAGATTTCGATATTCAGCTGGTCAACTGCGTGTTTGACGATCAGACCAGCATGAACATTGTATTTAATGCGAGCGGTGACGAATCTACGGCGAACCCGGGCTACCTGGCGCTGATGGGTGCGAAGGGCGAGATGAAAGGCTCTCATATCGTTCTGGCGAACTCTAAGGGTACCGAAATCCGTCTGGGCACCGCTGCAACGCAGGCGCTGGCTGTAGATGCCGAAGGCAAAGGTCTGGCCGATCAGAAATTCGCGTTCAAAGCGTGGGTACAGGGCGAAACCGCTGCTGAAACTATCGACACCGGTGAGTTCTCCTCTCTGACCAGTTTCCAGATCAGCTACCTGTAATTCTCTGTTTTGCCCCGCGCAGGCGGGGCAATTTAGACATCTTTGCGCGGGCCATATCGGCATTCAAGGTATTAATCATGAAGTGCGGCAATTTCTATCAACTAAAGCATCTGGCCATATTGATTGGCCTTATTATGGGATCATCTCTTAATGATTCTTTTGCAGAAGATGCAGTTGAATTTAATACTCAGTTTCTGGATGTCCAGGGGAGTGAAAACTACGACTTAAGCCATTTTTCCCGCAAAGGCTATGTGCTGCCGGGGAAATATAATTTACAGGTCATTGTGAATAAAGGCCGGCTGCCTGAAAATTACGATATCAACTGGTATCCAAAAGAAGATGAGCCTGATGACAGCTTTGCATGTCTTTCACCTGATCTGGTCGCGCATCTGGGTATTAAGCCCGAGCTCACAGAGAAGTTTATCTGGATAAAAGAGGGCGCGTGTCTAAAACCAGATCAGCTGAAAGATATGCACGTGAACGCGGACATGTCCGAATCAGCGCTGCGTATTGCTATTCCACAAGCCTATCTCGAATATTCGGATGAAAACTGGGATCCGCCCACGCGTTGGGATGAAGGTATTCCGGGTATTCTCTTTGATTATAATATTAATGCCAGCCATGAACATGATGAAAATGAAGGCGGCAACGAACAGGATGTCAGCGGCAATGGGACCCTGGGGGCAAACTTAGGCCCGTGGCGTCTACGCGCCGACTGGCAGGCTGATTACCAGCATCAGGACGGCGAAACGACCCGTAACTGGGAGTGGAGTCGTTATTATGCCTATCGCGCTTTGCCTGCCTGGGGCGCCCAGCTTCTGATGGGAGAAACATCGCTCTCGTCAGATATTTTCGACACCTTTAACTACGCAGGGTTAAGCGTCAATTCAGACGATCAAATGCTGCCCCCAAACTTGCGGGGCTACGCGCCTGACATCGCGGGCGTCGCGCGCACCAATGCCAAAGTTGTGGTTACGCAGCAGGGAAGAGTGCTGTATGAAAAGCAGGTTCCGGCGGGCCCGTTCCGAATTCAGGATATTAACCAGTCCGTCTCTGGCGATTTGCACGTGCGCATTGAAGAGCAGGATGGAAAAGTACAGGAATACGATGTCAGCACCACGTCGGTGCCTTTCCTGACCCGCGCCAATCAGGTGCGCTTCAAAACCACCGTAGGCCGTCCACAGGACTGGAACCACAATATGGCTGGCAACATTTTTGCGGCCAGCGAAGCGTCCTGGGGCGTAGCCGATGGCTGGTCCCTGTATGGCGGCGGAATAGGTGAGCAGGATTATCAGGCGATGGCGGTAGGCATCGGGCGCGACATGGCCGCGCTTGGGGCACTCTCGTTTGACGTCACGCGTTCGCGCGCGCTCATCACGGAAGATCAAGACGACGATACGCTCCAGGGTAACTCATACCGCATAAGTTATTCCAAAGATTACGACGAGCTGCACAGCCGCATCTCCTTTGCCGGCTATCGCTTCTCTGAAGAAAACTTCATGACGATGAACGATTACCTGGATGCGCAGGACGGTGAACATTTCCGCTCTGGAAAAGATAAGCAGATGTTTACCGTTAACTATAACCAGAACTTAATTGATATTGGCATAAACGTTTTCGTGAACTGGACGCGTCGTTCTTACTGGGACCGTTCGGACGAGAATAACTATAACATTATGTTCTCTAAATATTTTGATATTGGTGACTTTAGAAATATCAGCCTGTCTCTGAACGGCTATCGCAGTGAATATGATGACGAGACTGACGATGGATTTTATCTTTCCGTCAATATTCCGTGGGGAGAAGGCGGCTCGTTTAATTATAACGGCTCTTACAGCCAGGACGATCACTCTAATCGTGTGGGCTATAGCCAGCGCGTGGATGACAATAATAATTACCAGCTTAGCGTCGGCGATTCACAAAGCCAGAAATCGGCCGACGGTTATTATCGCCACAACGGTGATATCGCGGATTTGGATCTCAATGCCAGCTATCTGGAGAATAATTATTCCTCGGTGGGGATATCCCTGGAAGGCGGAGCCACGCTGACGGGCCACGGCGGCGCGCTGCACCGCGTTTCCATCCCGGGCGGCTCAAGGTTAATGATTGACGCAAGCGGTCAGGAAGGCGTACCGGTGGGCGGCTATAATGCGCCCGTTTATACCAACGCGTTTGGCATGGCCGTCCTGTCGGACATTAACGACTACTACCGTAATGACATAAAAATCGATATTGAAAACTTGCCGGAGAATGCGGAAGCCACGCGCTCAACCGCCCAGATTACGCTGACTGAAGGGGCGATTGGTTACCGTCAGTTCGACATTATTCGCGGAGAAAAAGCGGTCGCGATCCTGCGGTTGAGTAACGGTAAAAATCCACCGTTTGGTGCAGAAGTCTTTAACGAAAGGCATCAGCAGGTAGGGTTAGTTGACGACAATGGCAGCGTCTATCTTGCGGGCGTCAACCCGGGGGAAGAGATGCAGGTGACGTGGAATGGCGACCAGCAATGTTCTATTTCGTTACCGGCTCCTTTGCCGAAAGATCTCTTTAATAACCTTTTACTGCCGTGCCGCAGCGATCGGGAATTAACGACGCCGGCCGCGCCTTCGGTCATGCCGGCAATTCAGCAACAAACTAAACGCGTTATCCCTGCTTCGGAACAAGACGATTTTTCCGCCAAGCCGGATCCGTCAATTCAATCAGGAGAAAACACATGAAAAAAATTGCTTCACTCCCAGCCTATATTGTATTGGGCTGTACGTTACTTCCCATGATGGCAGCCCATGCCGCCATTGTGCCGGACAGAACGCGTATTATTTTTAATGGCAACGAGAAATCCGTCAGCATTACGCTGCGCAATGATAATCAGGAAAGTCCTTACCTGGCACAGTCATGGGTTGAAGATAGTAAAGGTCAGAAAATTACGTCGCCACTGACTGTATTACCGCCGGTTCAGCGTATTGAGCCTAAAGAAACCGGGCAGGTTAAAATACAGGGAATGCCGGGGCTGGCCTCTTTGCCGCAGGATCGTGAATCGCTGTTCTATTTTAACGTGCGTGAGATCCCGCCGAAAGGTAAGCGACCGAATACGCTGCAAATAGCCTTACAGACGCGCATTAAATTATTTTACCGTCCGGCTTCGCTGCCGAAAATGGATCCCCATCATCCGTGGCAATATGCGCTGACGCTGACCCGCAGCGGAGACGATTATCAGGTAAATAACCCGACCAGTTATTACGTGGTGCTGAGTAATGCCAGCAAATCCCACGATACGCCATCCGTGGCGGGCTTCAATCCAATGGTGCTGGCGCCAAAATCCGGGGAATTAATGCACGTGAAAGCCTCTACGCTGGGTCAACAACCCGTGCTGGTCTACGTCGATGATTACGGTGGACGTATGCCGCTCTATTTCCGCTGTTCAGGCACAACCTGTAGCGTAGACCAGGAAAGAAGCAGTAAAAAATAACAGGCAGGAGGCCCCGTTATGTTTCGGAAAATAACCTGTTTACTGGCGATCGCGCTGGCTGGCGTCGCGGGGTCATGCAGGGCAGCTGACACGGAGGTGCTTATGAGCGTCACCGTTGTGGTGAACGTACCTATGCCATGTGAGGTGAGCGGCGGGGCGGTCGAGTTTGGCTCAGTGTACACCACAAAAATTGACGGCACCCGCTACACCCAGCCGCTTGATTACACGATCGACTGTAAAAACCGTCTGAAAGACAACCTGAAGATGCAAATTCAGGGAGAGTCGACGGTGATCAACGGGGAAAAGGTGCTTAAAACCAACGTCGAAGGATTTGGCCTGCGCCTACAGACAAAAGACGAAAAACGACTTATTGAACCGGGTTCCACCGACTGGCTGGAGTTTATCTACGCCAACAGCGGGCCCGAGCTGGAAGTCGTTCCGGTAAAGTCGGCCTCCGTCACCCTGAATGCATCTGAGTTCGATGCCAGAGCAACCCTGATCGTGGATTATCAATGAAAATGCGTTCATTTATCTTGCTGCTGTGCTGCTTAACGGTGGGCTCTGCTGGTGCAGAGGGGGATTTGACCTTTCACGGTTTTCTGGTCAGGCCGCCGGAATGCGTAATCAGCAACGATCAAACCATTGAAGTTAACTTCGTCGATGTACAGATAGAAGAGATCGACGGCACAAAATTCATGCAGAATTTGCCCTACACCATTGATTGTGATTCGCCTGACCGCTATTCGGATCTGACGATGTCGCTGACGCTAACCGGTAACGTGACGGACTTTAATAACGCTGCCGTCGTGACGGATGTTTCAGGGCTGGGCATTGAAATTCTGCACGGTAATACACCCTTTGAATTAGGTTCGACGTTAACCGTCACCGAACAGGCATTACCCGTTCTGAAAGCCGTGCCCGTAAAGAAAACGGGGGCTGTCATGTACGCGGGTAATTTCGAAGGCTGGGCAACATTGCAGGTGGATTATCAATGAAGCGCTATCAGCGAGGAACGCTCTCCCTGCTGCTGTTTCTGGCGACGGCAGGTGTTCAGGCTTCACCAGATAACGTGCATTTCACCGGCAACCTGCTGGGCGGAATTTGCAAGATGGAAATGCAGAACGGGGTGCTGGATACCGTCACCTTTCCTGATATTGCCGCCAGCGACTTAATGCTGCGCGGACACTCAGCCCGTCAGCCCGTCAGGTTAAGGCTTTATGACTGTCCGCCTTCCGTGCAAAAAAATGGCGTGCGGGTGACGTTTCACGGCACCGAAGTCACCGGGATGCGCGGTTTTCTGGCCTTCGATGCCACCTCGATTGCATCCGGCGTGGGCATTGGTCTCGAAATGCTAAACGGCGTGAGCGTTCTGGTTAACGATCCGGTGGGGGCGACCTTTCCGCTCGCCGACGGAAATAACGATCTGATGCTGAACGCCTGGCTTCAGGTCATTCCCGGGCAGGACGTTTTATCCGGAACGTTCACGGCAACATCAACGGTTATTTTTGAATATTTATAATATGAACAGACGATTACTGATTACCCTTGTACTCACTCTCATGAGCCTGTTTTACGCGAGCGGCAGTTACGCAGCTAAAGGTCTTACGGGCAGCCGGGGCCAGATCGTAACCTATTACGGTAAGCCTATTTCAGGGGCTAAAGGTACGGTTACGGTGAATATGGCCACTACCACAAAAGGCGGCGTTTTCCATGGCGTCTGGGATTTATTTAGCCGCGATCCGAATGGCTACATGACGGTTACTTCCTGGGACGGTAACGCCTCAGGATTTTCGCCAGTGCGTTTGAAGCTTGCCTCTGAGCAAGCGGTTTCTACGGGATGCGCCGGGATGGATAAAACGCGCTGGACCTGCATGAAAGTCTTCATTGATATTGAAGTCACGTGGCAGGACAGTGAAGCCTGTCCCTGGATTTTAATGTTTATTACCCGCTCAACGGATACTTCTACCGGCGACAGCTGGACGTCAACGATGGAGCGTACATCCGGCTGTAACTATGTACCCGCTACCGGTCTGGATATCTCCTGGGATCGCGACGTCGTTCAGCATGACAAGCAAATCACGCTGAATTCTACGGGCGGAACCATGGAAACGACGCTGCATACCTATCTTTGGGAAGGGGGAAGCTTTTGTGATAACAGCGCGATGACCGAACGGGGCGCCTACTGTCGCATGATTACCACGGGCGTTTCGATTAGCGCTATTGGCTGCAATAATGAAAAACTCACGACCTCGGTTGTCCGGCATCCCTTAATGGATCAAATCGTGCACGACATCATACTGAGGATAAATCTTGAGCACGTGGGGGGAGGGCAATTTATCTCCACCTGCAATTACCGGTACGTTATTGACCAGCTTTAGCGGCGCACGGCCCCAGAACAGAGGATTTTTGGCGCATTGTTCACCTGTGCTATGATGCAGTGTTTTCCTTCAATGGCACTGGACTGCAATGAAACCGACCGATCCTAACGCTGAAAACTCAGATGAAACCCTTGGCCGCAGCCTGCGTCGCCGTCCGCTGACGCGCAAAAAGCTGTCGGATATGGTGGAAGAAGAGCTGGAGCAGATGATCCGCCGGAAGGAATTTGCCCAGGGAGAGCAGCTGCCCTCCGAGCGCGAGCTGATGGCGTTCTTCAACGTGGGCCGCCCCTCGGTGCGCGAAGCGCTGGCGGCGCTAAAGCGTAAAGGTCTGGTGCAGATTAACAACGGTGAACGCGCCCGCGTCACCCTGCCGTCTGCCGATACCATCATCAGCGAGTTGTCGGGGATGGCGAAAGATTTTCTGACCCAGCCCGGCGGTATTGCCCATTTTGAGCAGCTCCGTCTGTTCTTTGAATCCAGCCTCGTGCGTTATGCCGCAGAGTACGCCACGGACGATCAGATTGCGCGGCTGACGAAAGCGCTGGAGATCAACAGCCAGTCCCTGGATGACAACGCGCTGTTCATTCGTTCCGACGTCGATTTTCACCGCGTGCTGGCGGAGATCCCCGGCAACCCAATCTTCAACGCGATCCACGTTGCGCTGCTCGACTGGCTAATCGCGGCGCGTCCTACAGTGCCGGACGCTGAGCTTTATCAGCATAACGAAGCCAGCTATCGCCAGCATATCGCGATCGTTGACGCGATCCGCCGCCGCGATCCCGATGAAGCCGATCGGGCGTTGCAAACTCACCTCAACAGCGTTTCCGCTACCTGGCACGCCTTCGGCCAGCATTCAAAAGCTAAAAAGTAACGATCCTTTAGTGAAGCAGCTCGCAATATAAGCGTTCTGTATTCCACTGCTGCTTATTTGATCTGGTATAACAGGTATAAAGGTATATCGTTATAGCAAACACACGAATGATTGAGGTATCTATGGCAACGCAATTACGCGGCGTAATGGCCGCTCTTCTGACTCCGTTTACCCAACAGCAGGCGCTGGATAAGGAGAGCCTGCGCCGTCTGGTGCAGTTCAATATTGCGCAGGGCATCGACGGGCTTTATGTCGGTGGTTCAACGGGGGAAGCCTTTGTCCAAAGCCTTTCTGAACGCGAGCAGGTGATGGAGATCGTGGCGGAGGAGGCGAAAGGAAAAATCACGCTCATTGCCCATGTTGGCTGCGTGAGCACCGCGGAAAGCCAGCAGCTGGCCACCGCCGCTGCCCGACTGGGCTTTGACGCGGTGTCTGCCGTCACGCCGTTTTATTACCCCTTTAGCTTTGAAGAACATTGCGATCATTACCGTGCAATCATTGATTCGGCGGATGGTCTGCCGATGGTGGTCTATAACATCCCGGCGTTAAGCGGCGTGAAGCTAAGCCTGGATCAGATCAACACCCTGGTGACGCTGCCCGGCGTCGGCGCGTTGAAACAAACCTCCGGCGATCTGTTCCAGATGGAGCAGATCCGCCGTGAGCATCCGGATCTGGTGCTCTATAACGGCTATGACGAAATCTTTGCCTCCGGCCTGCTGGCTGGCGCGGACGGGGGGATCGGCAGCACCTACAACATTATGGGCTGGCGCTACCGGGCTATCGCCAACGCGGTTCGTGAGGGGGATAACGCCACCGCACAGCGCCTGCAAAGCGAATGCAACAAGGTCATCGACCTGCTGATTAAAGCCGGGGTCTTCCGTGGTCTGAAAACGGTTCTGCACTACATGGACGTGGTGTCCGTGCCGCTGTGCCGAAAACCGTTTGCCCCTGTAGACGAGCAATTCGTGCCGGCGCTGAAGGCGCTGGCAGAGCAGTTAATGGCGGAAAAACGCTAACGCACTGCCGGATGGCGCGTCGCTTATCCGGCAAAACGACAGAGAAAACGTCGGGAGAGTGAAATGAGTAAGTCTACCCAAAGCATCCCGTGGTACCGCCATCTAAGCCGCCCTCAGTGGCGCGCCTTCTCCGCCGCCTGGCTGGGATATCTGCTTGATGGCTTCGATTTTGTCCTGATTGCCTTAGTGCTGACAGAAATTAAAAGTGAATTTGGCCTGACGACCGTGGAAGCGGCGAGCCTCATTTCGGCGGCCTTTATTTCGCGCTGGTTCGGCGGCCTGCTGCTGGGCGCCATGGGCGACCGCTATGGCCGCAAGCTGGCAATGATAACCAGTATCGTACTCTTCTCCTGCGGTACGCTGGCCTGCGGTTTTGCGCCGGGTTACGTCACCCTGTTTATCGCCCGCATGGTGATTGGAATGGGGATGGCGGGGGAATACGGCTCCAGCGCAACCTACGTCATCGAAAGCTGGCCGAAACACCTGCGCAATAAGGCGAGTGGTTTTCTCATTTCTGGCTTCTCCGTCGGTGCCGTGGTTGCGGCCCAGGTCTACAGCCTTGTCGTGCCCGTCTGGGGCTGGCGAGCGCTGTTCTTTATCGGCATCCTGCCCATCGTCTTTGCCCTGTGGCTGCGGAAAAATATTCCGGAGGCTGAAGACTGGAAAGCGAAGCACGAAGGTCAGGCGCCGGTACGCACAATGGTTGATATTCTTTATCGCGGCAAATACCGCCTGATCAATATGGCGATGACGCTGTTTGCCGGCACGGCGCTGTGGTTCTGCTTTGCCGGCGAACTCCACAACGCGGGGCTGATGGTGATTCTCGGCCTGCTGTGCGCCATTGTGTTTATCAGCTTTATGGTGCAAAGCAGCGGTAAACGCTGGCCTACGGGCGTCACGCTGATGGTTGTCGTGCTCTTCGCCTTCCTCTACTCCTGGCCGATTCAGGCGCTGTTACCCACGTATCTGAAAACCGACCTGGCCTATGATCCGTCAACGGTGGCGAAGGTGCTGTTCTTTAGCGGCTTCGGCGCGGCTGTAGGCTGCTGCGTGGGTGGTTTTCTCGGCGACTGGTTGGGCACCCGGAAAGCGTATGTCTGTAGCCTGCTGGCCTCACAGCTGCTGATCGTTCCCGTCTTTGCGATCGGTGGCGCAAATGTCTGGGTGCTGGGCCTGCTGCTCTTTTTCCAGCAGATGCTGGGGCAGGGGATCTCGGGGATCTTACCGAAACTCATCGGCGGTTATTTCGACACCGACCAGCGTGCGGCGGGTCTGGGCTTTACCTATAACGTCGGGGCATTGGGCGGAGCGATCGCCCCGGTGATTGGCGCGCTGCTGTCGCAGAATATGGCGCTGGGCACAGCCCTGGGCTCGCTCTCCTTCGGCCTGACCTTTGTGGTGGTCCTGCTGATTGGGCTGGATATGCCGTCTCGCGTTCAGCGCTGGCTGCGGCCGGAGGCGATTCGAACCCACGACGCCATCGACGGTAATCCTTTCAGCGGAGCCGTCCCGTTTGGCGGCGATAAAAGCGCTTTAGCCAAAAGCAAAAGTTAATCTGCTGGAAAAAACGGCAGGCCGTTAGCTCCGCCGTGAGGATATCTTTATGTACGCGATGACGTGTGCCACGCGGTTTCCAACCCAGAATTAGCGCTTAAACGTCACCGCTTCCGGCTGCGTCAGGTGCACGGTTGTCTGGCTGGGCACCGTCTCGGCAATCACCTTGCCGTGGCGAACAGAGTATCGTGCCGGCGTCTGGCGACGAACGGCATCAAACCCATTCTCTGCCGGAAGGATCACCAGGTTTGCTGAATTCCCAACGCGCACGCCGTAGTCCTGCAAATTGAGCGTTTTCGCGCTGTGGGTAGTGATCAGGTTAAGCCCATCGTTTATTTGCCCGTAGCCCATCAGTTGGCAGACGTGCAGCCCCATATGCAGAACCTGAAGCATATTCGCGGTTCCCAGCGGATACCACGGATCGAAAACGTCGTCATGACCAAAGCAGACGTTGATCTCCGCTTCCAGCATTTCTTTGACGCGCGTGATGCCGCGGCGTTTGGGGTAGGTATCGAAACGGCCCTGCAAATGCGTGTTAACCAGCGGGTTTGCCACGAAGTTAATGCCTGACATTTTTAACAGGCGGAACAGCCGGGACGTATACGCGCCATTATAGGAGTGCATCGCCGTGGTATGGCTGGCGGTCACGCGCGAACCCATTCCGTCACGATGTGCAAGAGCGGCAACGGTTTCAACGAAGCGCGATTGCTCATCATCAATTTCGTCACAGTGGACATCGATCAGGCGGTCGTACTTTCTGGCCAGGGAAAACGTTTTATGCAGCGACTCCACGCCATATTCACGCGTAAATTCAAAGTGCGGGATTGCGCCGATGACATCCGCCCCTAAACGCACGGCCTCCTCAAGCAGTGCTTCACCGTTCGGATAAGAAAGAATGCCTTCCTGCGGGAATGCCACAATTTGCATATCGACCCACGGGGCGACTTCCTGCTTCACCTCCAGCATGGCTTTCAGTGCCGTAAGCGTGGGGTCCGAGACGTCAACGTGTGTACGTACGTACTGAATGCCGTTGGCGATCTGCCACTTCAGGGTCTGCATCGCGCGGGTTTTAACGTCTTCGTGGGTGAGCATCGCCTTACGTTCGGCCCAGCGCTCGATTCCCTCGAAAAGTGTGCCTGACTGGTTCCAGTTCGGTTCACCCGCCGTTTGCGTTGTATCCAGATGGATATGCGGCTCGATGAAAGGAGGGATAACCAGCCCGCATTCTGCGTCCAGCACCTGACCGACTGGCGCAGGGGCAGTTTCCTGAGGATCGATACGGCTGAAGCGTCCGTTCTCAATCGTGATCTGCCATAAACCTTCCTGCCCCTGCAAACGGGCCTGACGGATAGTGAGGGAATTATTCTGCATGGGAAGCCTCCGAAGGATTAGCAAGGGTACGTCTGGCGAATGGGTTTAACACCAAATAGCTGAAGACGCCACCCAATACTGCGTTAACGGGGACAATTCCCGGAATGTAGTGCCCGGCAGCAACACCCAGGGCGACCGAGAAAATGGCAATCCAGTTAACGGACACAAATTTTGCGTGGTCGAAGCTGGCATAGCGGCGGCGATTAATCAGATAGTCGGCGATAATCACCCCGCCAATCGGCGGAATCGCTGCCGACAAAAAGGTCAGCCAGCCAACGAAGTTGTTGTATAGCCACAGCGCGCACAGCGTACCGATAATGCCATTCATCACCGACAGCGTACGGCTGGAAAGGCCAGTAATATTGGCGAAACCCAGACCAGAGGCGTACAGCGCGTTGTCATTGGTGGTCCAGATATTCAGGCCGAGAACGACAATCGCCGGCAGCAGCAGTCCCTGGGCGATCATCACGTCAGAAATATCGGCCTGTCCTACGGCGGCAGCGCCTGCCGCACCGAAGATAAACATCAGCGAGTTACCAAGGAAAAATGCCACCATCGCCACCAGAACGGCCCCTTTGGCATTGCGGCCAAAGCGGACGAAGTCGGCGGTCAGCGTGCCTGCGCTGATAAACGAACCTACAACCAGCGCCAGCGCGCTGGAAAAGTTGAGCGGCGTCTGCGGCACAATGGATTTGAGGTGGTCCAACCCTCCCACGCCGTCCACCGCCAGCCAGACGGAGTAGCTACCCAGGATGACGATAGCGGGTACGGCGATGATGGATAAAATCGTCAGTGCCGAGATGCCAAAAAAAATGGTCAACGTCATCAGCAGGCCGGAAACCGCAATCAGGATGTTCACGTCGATGCCCGTGGCTTTACTCACCGGGATGGCAAACATCGCTACGCCGACGCCAAACCATCCTACCTGCGTACCGCCTAAAAGCATGGAGGGAAGCCAGGACCCTTTTATACCGAACGAGTAACGCGCAAGAAGATGGGTTGAGAGGCCGGTTTTTGCGCCAATGTAGCCAAGAAAAGCAGTGTAAATACCGAGGAGGAGATTGCCGAAGAGAACTGCGAGGAAGAAATCATTATAGGAAAGACCGGTACCGAGCGTGCCTCCGGTCCACATACTGGCGGAAAAAAACGTTAACCCTAACATCACAAAAGTGAGTGGAACCACGCCTTTCCGCGCCGCCAGAGGAACGGGGCCCTGGCTATAATTGTTATCTTGCGACACAACGCCTCCTTGAATTTTGGCCAAAAAATCCGCCGCATAATATACATTTTTTTCAACAATGCAAACGTTTACGTCGGGATTTACGCTGCTTTTTAGGGGTAGAGGGTATCGTTGACTAAGGGTAGGTTACTGAAAACAGACTCCCCGGCGTTTGGCGTTATGCTTCTGCCGGGGAGTCAGAGGGGCTTACACTTCCAGGAAGTTCATGATCCCGTCAGCCGCTTTACGCCCTTCGGCAATCGCGGTAACCACCAGGTCTGAACCGCGAACGATATCGCCACCGGCGAAGATTTTCGGGTTGCTGGTCTGGAAGGCGTTGTCGCTGCCTTCCGGCGCAATCACGCGGCCCTGAGAGTCCAGCTCTACGCTGTGCTTCGCCAGCCACTCCATGCTGTGAGGGCGGAAACCAAACGCCATCACCACGGCGTCGGCCGGGATCACGTGCTCAGAGCCTGCCACGATCTCCGCGCGACGACGGCCTTTCGCATCCGGCGCGCCCATCTCGGTGCGCGCCATCTTCACGCCGCTCACCTTACCGTTGGCGTTCACTTCAATGCCCAGAGGCTGGATGTTGAACTGGAACTCCACGCCCTCTTCACGCGCGTTTTTCACTTCGCGCTTAGAGCCCGGCATGTTCTCTTCGTCACGACGGTAGGCGCAGATGACGTGCGCCGCGTTTTGACGAATGGAGGTACGCACGCAGTCCATCGCGGTATCACCGCCGCCCAGCACGACAACGCGTTTACCTTCCATGCTGACAAACGGCTCGTCGGCGGTTTCGCCGTAGCCCATCAGCTGTTTGGTGTTAGCAATCAGGAACGGCAGCGCGTCGTACACGCCTGGCGCATCTTCGTTCTCCAGACCACCGCGCATGGACTGATAGGTGCCCACGCCCAGGAACACGGCGTCGTAATCCTTCAGCAGATCGTCGAGCTGCACGTCGCGGCCCACTTCGGTGTTGAGTTTGAACTCAATGCCCATGCCGGTGAAGATTTCACGGCGGCGGGTCATCACCTCTTTCTCCAGCTTGAAGGCTGGGATGCCGAACGTCAGCAGGCCGCCGATTTCCGGATGACGGTCAAAAACCACCGCCTTCACGCCGTTGCGTGTCAGCACGTCGGCACAGGCGAGGCCTGCCGGACCCGCACCGACGATCGCCACCCGCTTGTCGGTTTGACGCACGCCGGTCATATCCGGACGCCAGCCCATCTCGAAGGCTTTATCGTTGATATAGCGCTCGATGTTGCCGATGGTCACCGCACCAAACTCGTCGTTCAGCGTACAGGAGCCTTCGCACAGGCGATCCTGAGGACACACGCGCCCGCACACTTCCGGCAGGGTGTTGGTCTGGTGAGAGAGCTCGGCGGCTTCAAAAATACGCCCTTCGTTGGCCAGCTTCAGCCAGTTCGGAATGTAGTTATGGACCGGACATTTCCATTCGCAGTAAGGGTTTCCGCAGGACAGGCAGCGGTCTGCCTGTGCTTTGGCCTGGCCTTCTGAAAACGGCTCATAGATTTCAACAAATTCAATTTTACGGATCTTCAGCGGTTTCTTTGGCGGATCAACACGCTGAAGGTCGATAAACTGGTAAACGTTCTGGCTCATCTGAATTCCTTACTGCGCCTGCACGCGCAGCTCTGCTGCGCTACGACTACGGTGACCCAACAGGGCTTTAACATCGCTGGACTTCGGCTTAACCAGCGCGAATTTCGCAGAGAACGCTGGCCAGTTCGCCAGGATCTCTTCGCCGCGCGAAGAACCGGTATGCTGCACGTGTTCGGTAATCAAACCGCGCAGGTGTTCTTCGTGAATGGCCAGCGAATCAACGTCCAGCACTTCCACCAGTTCCGGGTTCACGCGTTTGCGGAACTCACCGTCTTCATCCAGCACGTAGGCAAAACCGCCCGTCATGCCGGCGCCAAAGTTCACGCCGGTTTTACCCAGGACGCATACAATTCCGCCCGTCATGTATTCGCAGCCGTTATCGCCGATGCCTTCCACCACGGTGATGGCACCGGAGTTACGCACCGCAAAACGCTCGCCCGCACGGCCCGCGGCAAACAGACGACCGCCGGTCGCACCGTACAGACAGGTATTGCCGATGATGCTGGCTTCATGGCTGCGGAAGGCTGAACCCACCGGAGGACGCACCGCCAGCAGACCGCCCGCCATGCCTTTCCCGACGTAGTCGTTGGCATCGCCGGTCAGGTATAACTCAACGCCGCCGGCGTTCCACACGCCGAAGCTCTGGCCCGCGGTACCGCTGAAGTGCGCGGTAATCGGATCCGACGCCAGCCCCTGGTCACCGTGCGTTTGTGCGATGTAACCGGAGAGAGACGCGCCCACGGAACGGTCGGTGTTGCGGATGTCAAACCAGAACGTTTTGCTCTGCTTCTCGTCTACATACGGCTTCGCCTGTTGCAGCAGCTGCGCGTTCAGCACGCCGTTGTCGAACGGCGGGTTGTTCTCGGTGCAGTAAACCGCTTTGCCAGGATGCGGCTCAGCCGTTTCCAGCAGCTTAGACAGCTCAAGCTTCTGCTGCTTGGCGGTGAAGCCTTCCAGCTCTTTCAGCAGGTCGGTACGACCAATCAGATCCACCAGACGCTTCACGCCCAGCTGCGCCATCAGCTCGCGGGTTTCACGGGCGATGAAGTCAAAGTAGTTGGTCACCTTGAACGGCAGGCCGTGATAGTGATTCTTACGCAGCTTCTCGTCCTGGGTCGCAACGCCGGTTGCGCAGTTGTTCAGGTGGCAAATACGCAGGTATTTACAGCCGAGCGCAACCATCGGGCCGGTACCGAAGCCGAAGCTTTCCGCACCCAGAATCGCCGCTTTGATGATGTCGAGGCCGGTTTTCAGACCGCCGTCCACCTGCAAACGGATCTTGTGGCGCAGGCCGTTAGCCACCAGCGCCTGCTGGGTTTCCACCAGGCCAAGCTCCCACGGACAGCCCGCGTATTTCACGGAGGAGAGCGGGCTTGCGCCGGTGCCGCCGTCGTAGCCGGCAATGGTGATCAGATCCGCATAGGCTTTCGCCACGCCGGTGGCGATGGTGCCGACGCCCGGCTCGGAGACCAGCTTCACGGAGATCATCGCTTTCGGGTTGACCTGCTTCAGGTCGAAAATCAGCTGCGCTAAGTCCTCGATAGAGTAGATATCGTGGTGCGGCGGCGGGGAAATCAGCGTCACGCCCGGCACCGAGTAGCGCAGTTTGGCGATGTACGGCGTGACTTTATCACCCGGCAGCTGACCGCCTTCGCCCGGTTTTGCACCCTGAGCGACCTTAATCTGGATCACGTCGGCGTTAACCAGGTACGCAGGGGTCACGCCAAAGCGGCCGGACGCCACCTGCTTGATGCGCGACACTTTGTTGGTGCCGTAACGGGCCGGATCTTCACCGCCCTCGCCGGAGTTGGAGTTGCCGCCGATGCTGTTCATGGCTTCCGCCAGCGCTTCGTGGGCTTCCGGACTCAGCGCGCCGATGGACATCGCCGCGGTATCGAAGCGTTTAAACAGTTCGGACGCCGGTTCTACGTCGTCGATGCTGACAGCCTCGTCACCCGGATTCAGGGCAATGAGATCGCGCAGCGTCGCTGCCGGACGGTTGTTCACCAGCTCGGCATACTGCTGATAATCGCTGTACTCGCCGCTCTGTACCGCCTGTTGCAGCGTGCGCACCACGTCCGGGTTATACGCGTGGTACTCGCCTCCGTGGACATATTTCAGCAGGCCGCCCTGTTCCAGCGGCTTACGTGCCAGCCAGGCGCGCTTCGACAGGTTCACCAGATCCTGCTGGAAGTCAGCAAAACCGGCGCCGCCGATACGGCTGATGACGCCCTGGAAGCAAAGGTTCGCGACATCGTCGTGCAGGCCGACCGCTTCAAACAGCTTCGAGCAGCGGTAAGAGGCGATGGTCGAGATGCCCATTTTGGACATGATCTTGTAAAGGCCTTTATTGATGCCGTTACGGTAGTTCAGCATCACCGCACGGTAGTCTTTGTCGATGGCGCGGGTGTCTACCAGGCGGGCCAGCGTTTCGTAGGCCAGGTACGGGTAGATCGCCGTCGCACCAAAGCCTAAGAGCACGGCAAAGTGGTGTGGATCGCGGGCGCTCGCGGTTTCAACAATGATGTTGGCATCGCAGCGCAGGCTCTTGTCGACCAGACGCGTCTGAATAGCCCCTACCGCCATTGGCGCAGGCACCGGCAGACGGTTTTTCGCGATGTTGCGGTCAGACAGCACCAGCAGAACGGTGCCGTTACGCACCATCTGCTCGGCTTTGTCGCACAGCGCATTCACCGTCTCTTCGAGGCTCGTTTCGGTCACGTCGAAGGTGATATCGAGCGTGTCGGCGCGGTAGTGCTCCTCGGTCATGGTGGTGAGCTGTTTGAAATCGGAGTACAGCAGGATCGGCGATTTAAAGGTCAGACGGTGCGCCTGGCCTTCGGCTTCACAGAAGACGTTCATCTCGCGACCGATGCTGGTGGCCAGCGACATCACGTGCGCTTCGCGCAGCGGATCGATTGGCGGGTTGGTCACCTGCGCAAACTGCTGACGGAAATAGTCGTAAATAATGCGCGGCTGGCTGGAGAGCACGGCGAACGGGGTGTCGTCACCCATTGAGCCGACCGCTTCCTGGCCGTTTTCGCCGAGTACGCGAATAACCGAGTCCAGCTCTTCCGCGCTGTAGTTAAACTGTTTCTGGAAGCTCGCGAGGGTATCGTCGTCCATCTCGCGGCTGCCCACTTCGTCGTCAGACAGATCTTCAAACGGCACCAGGCGACGGACGTTTTTCGCCATCCACTCTTTATACGGATGGCGGCTTTTCAGATCGTTATCGGTTTCCGCAGAGTGCAGAATTCGGCCGCCGCGGGTATCAATAACCATCAGCTCGCCCGGACCGACGCGGCCTTTCTCGACCACTTCGTCAGGCTGGTAATCCCAGATCCCCACTTCAGAGGCGCAGGTGATGAGCTTGTCTTTGGTAATGACGTAGCGTGCCGGACGCAGACCGTTACGGTCCAGGTTACACGCAGCGAAGCGACCGTCGGACATCACGATGCCCGCCGGGCCGTCCCACGGCTCCATGTGCATGGAGTTGAAATCGAAGAACGCGCGCAGCTCCGGATCCATATCCGGGTTGTTCTGCCAGGCCGGCGGCACGAGCAGACGCATGGCGCGCACGATGTCCATCCCGCCCGCCAGCAGCAGTTCCAGCATGTTGTCCATGGAGCTGGAGTCAGAGCCGGTTTCGTTCACGAACGGCGCGGCATCGTGCAGGTCAGGGATCAGCGGGGTCTGGAACTTATAGGTACGGGCGCGCGCCCACTGGCGGTTGCCAGTTATGGTGTTGATCTCGCCGTTGTGCGCCAGGTAGCGGAACGGCTGTGCCAGCGGCCAGCGCGGCACGGTGTTGGTGGAGAAGCGCTGGTGGAACAGGCAAATGGCCGATTCCAGACGCAGGTCCGCCAGGTCCAGGTAGAAGCGCGGCAGGTCAGCCGGCATACACAGACCTTTATAGATGTTCACCAGGTTCGAGAGGCTACAGACGTAGAACTCTTTATCGTCCTGGAGACGTTTTTCGATGCGGCGGCGGGCGATAAACAGACGGCGTTCCATATCACGTGGACGCCAGCCCGCAGGCGCGTTAACGAAAATCTGTTCAATACGAGGCAGCGAGGAGAGGGCGATTTCACCGAGCACCCCTTCGTTGGTTGGCACATCGCGCCAGCCGACAATCGACAGGGTTTCGCGCTGAAGTTCTTCTTCAACGATGCGGCGTGAGGCGGCCGCTTTTTCAGGATCCTGATTCAGGAACAGCATGCCGACGGCGTAGTTTTTGGCTAAACGCCAGCCGCGCTCTTCCGCCACGATGCGGAAGAAACGATCCGGTTTTTGCAGCAGCAGGCCGCAACCGTCGCCGGTTTTACCATCGGCAAGGATGGCGCCACGGTGCTGCATACGGGCCAGTGCGTGAATAGCGGTACGCACTACCTTGTGGCTAGGTTCGCCTTCTATGTGGGCGATCAGGCCGAAACCACAGTTATCCTTCTCAAGGGATTTATCGTACAACATATCAGTGAACCTCCCCAGGCTCGTCGGGCTTCCCACTGAACTTTACCGTGGCGCACAGGCGCAGAAAGAGCATGGCGACGGGGTTTGCGTTTCATACGCGAACCTCGCATTCGCCCTCTTTTTCATCCTTTCGCGCAGGTAAACAAGTTTGAGGACTTGCTTCAGAGGGAATCTCAATTACTGCATAAATATGATGAGCAGGCCGCTCATCCAGAAAGCTTCCAGCGGATTTCCAACTTATCGGGAATTGGTACACAGGTCAAATGGCAATCTTATTTATACAAAAATGTGCTAAAGAGTGATTATATTTTTGTTTTTATTGGTTATTTAACTAATTTTACAACCGCTTAAAGCGTCAGTAAGGTGCAGGGGAGTGTGATCTGACTCACTATATGAAAGCGGTATTATTGATGCAGCATGCTGAAATGCGGATTTATGGCAGAATAATAATCTGGTGCAGTGTTCGAACCCGCATAAAATCACTGTTTTTCAGTCCTGGCGCTATAAATGAAAAAAACCATCAGAACATAAGGAAAAGTAATTACGTGGTGGATGAATGAAATCTCGGTAATCGTGATTATTTATTCAAATAGATAAAGGCCGTCCAGGGCGATTGATCCAGGTCATCGCCGACAGAGGCTAAAAATGGCAGGCTTGTCCCCTTTCTTCGGGACGGTCTATCAGATTATGCAGTTACAGAAATTAGTCAATATGTTTGGTGGGGATCTTTTGCAGCGTTACGGGCAAAAGGTGCATAAGCTGACGTTGCACGGCGGCTTTAGCTGTCCGAACCGCGACGGCACCATCGGGCGTGGTGGCTGCACGTTCTGCAACGTGGCGTCGTTTGCTGACGAAGCCCAGCAGCATAAATCTATCGCAGAACAGCTCGCGCATCAGGCCAGCCTCGTGAACCGTGCCAGGCAATATCTGGCCTATTTTCAGGCCTACACCAGCACGTGGGCGGAGGTGCAGGTATTACGCTCTATGTATCAGCAGGCGGTCGCTCAGGCGAATATTGTCGGGCTGTGCGTGGGTACGCGCCCGGACTGCGTACCGGAGGCGGTGCTGGATTTACTTAGCGAGTACAGAGAGAAGGGCTACGAGATCTGGCTGGAGCTGGGCTTGCAGACCGCGCACGATAAAACCCTGCACCGTATCAATCGCGGGCATGATTTCGCCTGCTACCAGCGCACCACGCGTCTCGCCCGCGAGCGTGGCCTGAAAGTCTGTTCGCATCTGATTGTCGGCTTGCCCGGAGAGGGGCAGCAGCATGGCCTGGAGACGCTGGAAAAAGTTGTTGAGACCGGCGTGGACGGGATCAAGCTGCATCCGCTGCACATCGTAAAGGGCAGCATAATGGCGAAAGCCTGGGAAGCGGGGCGGTTAAGCGGTATCGAACTCGACGACTATACGGTGACGGCGGGGGAGATGATACGCCACACGCCGCCGGACATTGTTTATCACCGTATCTCGGCAAGCGCCCGCCGCCCAACGCTTCTGGCACCGCTGTGGTGCGAGAACCGCTGGACGGGGATGGTAGAAATTGACCGTTATCTGCGTGAACACGGTGTGCAGGGGTCGGCGCTGGGCCGTCCGTGGGTTCCCCCGCTACCGGCGACGGCCGCCTAGCAGGCTTCCCAGCATGCCGCGCACTATCTGATTGGTAATCTGACGCGTCGCGCTTTTTGCCATGGTCTGCACTACGCCATCGCGCTTGCCGCCGCGTGGCCCGGTGCTGCCGAACAGAATATCTTTCAGCCCGCCGAGAATACCGTCATCCACGGCAACAGATTGCCCTTTGGCGGCAGGCGCTTCCTGCGATTCGGCAGTCGCCTGCACCCCTTTTTGCAGCATCTCGAACGCGGATTCGCGATCCACCTCGTCTTCATACTTCCCGTAGAGGGGAGAGTGGTTAATCAGGCTGTTGCGTTCATCGTCCGTCACCGGCCCCATGCGCGAGCAGGGCGCGATCACCATGGCGCGCTCGACAACTGTCGGGCTGCCTTTTGCGTCCAGGAACGAAATCAGCGCTTCGCCGGTGCCTAACGCCTGAATGGCCGCTTCGGTATCAAAGGCCGGATTGGCACGCATGGTTTGCGCGGCGGCTTTGACGGCTTTCTGATCTTTCGGCGTAAAGGCGCGCAGGGCGTGCTGTACGCGGTTGCCCAGCTGCCCCAGCACGTTGTCAGGAATATCCGACGGGTTTTGCGACACAAACCAGACCCCAACGCCTTTGGAGCGGATCAGGCGGATAACCTGTTCAATTTTATCCAGCAACACCTGCGGCGCGTCGTTGAACAGCAGGTGCGCTTCGTCAAAGAAGAAGACCAGTTTGGGTTTTTCCAGATCGCCTGCTTCTGGCAGCTGTTCGTACAGCTCAGAGAGCATCCACAGCAGGCTGGCGGCGTAGAGCTTCGGCATCTGGTAGAGCTTTTCTGAACTCAAAATGTTGATAATGCCTTTGCCGTTGCTGTCGGTGCGCATCCAGTCCTTGATATCCAGCATCGGCTCGCCGAAGAAGTGCTCGGCACCCTGCTGCTCCAGCGTCAGTAGCCCGCGCTGAATGGCACCGACTGAGGCGCTGCTGATATTGCCATACTGGTTCTGGAAGGATTTGGCGTTATCGCCGATGTACTGGGTGATGGCGCGCAGATCTTTGAAATCAAGCAGCAGCAGCCCCTGATCGTCGGCGATACGGAAGATAATGTTCAGCACCCCGGACTGTACGTCGTTAAGATTAAGCAGACGGGCCAGCAGCAAAGGACCGAGATCGGAGACGGTGGCGCGCACCGGGTGCCCTTTTTCGCCGAAGATATCCCATAACACGACAGGATTGCCGTGCGGCGTCCAGTCCGTGATGCCGATATTTTTCAGGCGCTCGAGCAGTTTTTCTGACGCCGTACCTTCCTGAGCCACCCCGGTTAAATCGCCCTTCACGTCAGCCATAAAGACCGGCACGCCAATGTCTGACAATGACTCCGCCAGCTTTTGCAGGGTGACGGTTTTCCCCGTCCCGGTCGCGCCTGTGATCAGGCCATGACGGTTCGTCATCGCGGGCAGTAAAAACAGCTCTTTTTCCAGCGTCCTGGCGATTAACAATGGTGTACTCATGATGCACGTCCTCTCGTAGTCCTGGGTGGAGTATAGGCAACCTGACGGCAAAATGTCTGCGTAAATTCCTCACTTTGCGGCGCATTATCCAGTGCGAACTATGCTTTTGCATACGGTAAACAAATTTTTGGGAAACTATGTCCAGATTCTTTTTTAACGACCGCAAACAGCTTGTCAACGACGCCATTGAAGGCATACTCCTCTCCGCGCCGCACGGTAATCTCGTCAAACTCGATATCGATCCGGCCATCCGGGTGGTGGCGCGCGGCGACTGGGATAAAAGCCGCGTGGCGGTGATCTCCGGTGGCGGCTCCGGCCACGAACCGGCGCATGCCGGCTTTGTCGGTAAAGGCATGCTCACCGCCGCGGTGTGTGGCGATCTGTTTGCCTCCCCAAGCGTGGATGCGGTTCTCAACGCCATTGTGGCGGTGACGGGCGATCGTGGCTGCCTGCTGATCGTAAAAAACTATACCGGTGACCGGCTTAACTTTGGCCTGGCCGCGGAGAAAGCCAAACGCTACGGCCTGAAGGTGGAAATGGTTATCGTGGCGGATGACATCGCCCTGCCGGATAACAAGCAGCCGCGCGGTATCGCAGGAACCGCGCTGGTGCACAAGATTGCGGGATATGCGGCAGAGCAGGGGAAATCGCTCACCGAGGTGCGGGATATTGCGCAACAGGCCTGCGATAACCTCTGGAGCCTGGGCGTTGCGATGCAAACCTGCAACCTGCCGGGGAGCGATGACGAAGAAGGACGGATCAAACAGGGCCACGTGGAGCTGGGGCTGGGTATTCACGGCGAGCCGGGAGCATCGGTGGTGGATACGCAAAACAGCAGGGCGATTATCGATACGCTGGTGACGCCGCTGAAAGCCCAGGCGGGTGAAGGACGCTTTGCGGTGCTGATCAACAACCTCGGCGGCGTGTCCGCGCTGGAGATGGCTCTGCTCACCAAAGAGCTGGCACATTCAGCGCTGAAAGCGGAGATCGCTTACCTGATTGGCCCCGCGCCGCTGGTGAGCGCGCTGGATATGAAAGGCTTTTCGCTGACGCTGTTAAAGCTCAACGATTACGTTGAGAAGGCGATTCACGCCGAGGTTGAGACGCTGGGCTGGCAGAAGCCCGTCGCGTTTGCGCCCCTGCGTACCGTCTCACATAGCGCCCTTCACGACCGCGTGGAATATTCCCCGTCGGACAATCCGCAGGTGGGCGGGTTCGTCTCCTCGGTGACGAATACATTGATTCAGCTTGAAAATCGCCTGAACGCGCTGGATGCCAAAGTGGGCGACGGCGATACCGGCTCAACCTTTGCGCAAGGGGCGCGGGATATTGCGCAGCGTCTGGAGGAGAACAACCTGCCCCTTAACGACGTGCCGACTTTACTCCTGCTGGTGGGCGAGCGGCTGGCAACGGTGATGGGGGGATCGAGCGGCGTATTGATGTCGATCTTCTTTACGGCGGCCGGACAAAAGCTGCATGACGGCCAATCCCTGCCGGATGCGCTGTTGAGCGGGCTGGCGCAGATGAAGCAGTACGGCGGGGCCGATCTCGGGGATCGCACGCTGATCGACGCCCTGCAACCGGCGCTGGAAGCGTTACAGAAAGGCACTATTCAGGCGGCGGCACGGGCTGCGCAGCAGGGCGCCGAAGCCACGGCGAAAATGGCGAAAGCGGGAGCGGGACGCTCGTCGTATGTTAACAAGGAAAACCTGGATGGGGTGATGGATCCCGGGGCGGTCGCGGTGGCGGAAGTGTTTAATATATTGGCGCAGTAGCAAAAGTAGGCCGGGTCAGGCGAAGCCGCCACCCGGCAAACTCATATCAGAAATCCGCTTTCAACACCACGCGGTAACGGGCTTTACCGTCGCGTACGTGCTGGATCGCTTCGTTGATTTTCGACATCGGATAAAGCTCGGTGGTCGGCGCCACTTTGGTGCGGCCGGCAAACTTCATCAGCTTGCGCAACTCATATGGCGTGCCGGTAGCCGAGCCGGATATGCTGCGATCGCCGCCGATCAGGGTAAACGCCGGAACCGGCAGCGGCTTCATCACCGCGCCCACGGTGTGGAAGTTACCGCCGTAGGCCAGGGCTTCAAAGTACGGCTGCCAGTTGAGATCAACGTTGACGGTGTTAATGATCAGGTCAAACTGCCCAGCCAGCGCGTTCAGCGCTTCAGGATCGCGGCTGTTCACCACCTTGTCTGCACCCATCGCCAGCACTTCCTGCTCTTTTGCCGGGTTGGAGCTGAACGCCGTCACTTCACAGCCCATCGCGTGCAGCAGTTTGATGGCAATATGCCCCAGACCGCCAATACCGATTACGCCCACGCGGCTGGTGGCGGTGACGTGGTGCATCAGCAGCGGTTTGAAGACGGTGATACCGCCGCACAGCAGCGGACCTGCGGATTCAATATCAATGCTGTCCGGCAGCGGGATAACCCATTGCCAGTCCGCGCGAAGCTTATCGGCAAAGCCGCCTTTGTTGAGGATGGTAGGAACAGCGCCTTCGGTGCAGTTAACCTGATTACCGCTGATACAGGCGTCGCAATGGCCGCAGCTGCGTGCCGTCCAGCCAATGCCCACGCGCTGGCCCACTTTCAGCCCTTTGTCCTGCGCGGCGCTGCCGAGCGCCGCAACGCGACCAATCACTTCGTGTCCGGCAACCAGCGGATAGCTGGAAAAGCCCCATTCGTTGTCGATCATCGAGAGATCCGAGTGGCAGATCCCGCAGTAATCAACCTGTACCTCGACGTCTTCCGCTTTTAGTTCGCCCGCATCGTACTCATACAGCTCTAGTTCTGCACCCGCCTGCGGTGCGGCGTAGCTTTTTATCTTCGACATCGCGTTTCCCCTGTTTTGGTGTGAACTGAGAGTGTAGAGCATTCAGTTTACAGTCGCTTAACAGAAGACGGCAGGAACGAAACTTATAGACTTTTCAGCATTCTGACTTCGCAGTCCACGTGGCCCGTGCAGCCCAGTGGCGCGTCGATATGCTCAAAGCCCAGATGTTCATACAGGCCAATGGCCTCTTTAAGGAACGCGGTGGTTTCGAGGTAGCAACGTTTAAAGCCCTGTGAGCGTGCATGTTCCAGGGCGATCAGCGCCAGCTTTTTCGCCAGGCCTTGGCCGCGTATCGCGGGCAGAAAATACATTTTCTGTAGTTCACAGATATCCGGCTCGCTGCAAAGCAGGGGGGCAATGCCGCCACCGCCCACGACCTGTCCGTCCTGCTCGACGACCCAGTACGCATGACCCGGCTGGCTGTACAGCTGAAAAAGTTCGTCCAGATTCGGGTCGGCCACGGTGTAGCCTTTGTCGGCGGTCAGACCGTATTCGGCAGAGACCGTGCGGATAACGGCGGCGATAGCCGGGTTGTCGCTGGTGGATATCCGGCGGAGTGTAGGGAGGGACTGCGTGGAACTCATTTTGTTACTCAATCGAAAAACAATTTATCATAGTGATATTTGATACCACCCTCTTTTCTCTCATGCAAGACCGATATTTACCATGCGAAAATTTTTCATCTTTAACCCGTTTTTTCGTTGCATTGCTCAAGTTTTATTTTTTAAATTTCTCTTAAATTACCTTCTGGTTTAAAGGGGAGTTATATTATTTATAAGATTGATGAATTATGAATATAGATGCGCTTTTATCAATGTCTCTGCCGTGTGAGATTTTTTTAACGTTCCATCGTTTCGAAAATTATTATACTGATGATATGCAGTGTGGCGATTTGAACGATTGGGACTTTCAGCAACTGGGTCTGGAGGACATTTCTGCTCGTGTCGACCCATTCAGGTGTTTGAAATTTGATATGATGGCTAGTTTTAACACCCATGCTTTCGGATTCGGACTTCAGCAAAAGCAGGGAAGGCCGATTAGCCGGCAGCACTGCGCAGATATTATGTTCGATGAGATGAAAGAGCTATCTACGCAATTTGCTAGCGGGTTGTATGCTCCTCTTATTGGTGAGCTAATCGACCATTTTCATTACGGCAACGGGCACCCATGGACTGGTGTCCGTTTGAACCACGCGTATGAAGAGATCATCAAGGGTGTTGGAACAAATGATGTGCTGAGGAAAATTTGGGAGGCGATAGATAATCATTTATATTTGAAGCGGCAAGCAAGTCTGGATTATCGTTTTTTTAAGGATTTGAAAGGAAAAATAAATCATTTGAGATTACCAAAATTCAATCGTTTTATTGATAGGTTTAATGGTTTGGGGATAAGCATACATGATGTTTATGCGCAACAAATCAAATTAGTACGTTTCCAGCGCTATGCCATGTCATGGGAGGGATTGCTTTCTTTTAAAGGGCAGGATCATTTTGGCCTCGGCAGAGAAGATATTGCTAACGAACTTTATAAAAATTTGCGCTTTTTCCGCATCTGGTTTTTCCTGCAACGACATCGTGATTATGCATTCAAGCCATTTATGACTAACTTTAGTGCGCATATTCCTGTTAAGGGTGGAGTATGAATTCGAAATCTAAAGTCGTTATCGGGAGTCTGGTGTTACTGATATTCAGCTACCTGCTGTGGACACAACGACCTGTCACTGTTATCCGGGCAGGGAGTCAGGTTGAATACGACCCTACGTTTGTGTTAGAGCAGTTCGCGAGCAAAGATAGAAGGTTCGAGTCATACGATATTGTAGTGAATCACTTTCCATTAACCGAGTGGGGGCGAATTCACTGGTACCTGGAACATAAAGAAGAGCTGAAGAAAATATACAATATTCCTTCGAGCGATTCTTATACTATTACTTTTTGGGATATTGGCAGCGGATTTGCTGATATTCAAACATCCAGCGATGGCGATCTGTATTGTTTTCCTCCGAAAAATGATACGGAGAAGCACTGTATCGAAAAAAATATTCTTCTTGATGTTGAATTCGACACGGCAACCTACGAAAGGTTTTCTTTCAGCGGGAGTGAGTATTACTGGATAACCATGCCTGACGGGAAGCTGGTACGAATAAAAAATGCCTTATAAAAGAAAACGCCGAAGAGAGCCTCCGGCGTTTTCATGATATTACAGAGCGGCGATAACGGCCTGCTGCTCGATCAGTTTGGTCTTCGCATCGGCGAAGGCAACCAGACGCTCACGCTCTTTGGCGATGACCGCTTCCGGCGCGCGGGCCACAAAGCCCTCGTTCGCCAGTTTGCCTTCGATTTTTGCAATTTCCACGTCGACTTTCGCCACTTCTTTCGCCAGACGAGCCAGCTCAGCGTCTTTGTCGATCAGGCCCGCCATCGGGATCAGCAGCTCCGCACCGTCGATGATTTTTGTCACGGAAACCGGACCTTTGTCATCGGCAGGCAGCACGGTGATGCTTTCCAGACGCGCCATGGTTTTCAGGAAGGTGTTGTTCTCGGTGACGCGACGAACGGCAGCGTCGCTGCAACCGCGCAGCAGCAGCTCCAGTGGTTTACCCGGCGCGATGTTCATTTCTGCACGGATGTTACGTACCGCAACGATCGCCTGCTTCAGCCACTCGGTATCCGCAGACGCGGCTTCATCCACTTTCGCGGCGTCGAAGGCCGGGAACGGCTGGAGCATGATGGTATCGGCGTTAATACCGGCAATGACCTTCACGCGCTGCCAGATGGTTTCGGTGATGAACGGAATAATCGGGTGCGCCAGGCGCAGCAGGCCTTCCAGAACGGTAATTAGCGTATTACGCGTGCCGCGCAGCTCCGCTTCGGAACCGCCGTTCATGACCGGCTTCGCCAGCTCCAGATACCAGTCGCAGAACTGGTTCCAGGTGAATTCGTACAGAATGCCCGCTGCGATATCGAAGCGGTAGCTGTCCAGCGCGTCGCGGAACGCTTTCACCGTCTGGTTAAATTCCGCCAGGATCCAGCGGTCTGCCAGAGACAGGGTCATTTCGCCGCCGTTAAAGCCGCAATCCTGATCTTCGGTGTTCATCAGCACGAAGCGGCTGGCGTTCCACAGCTTGTTACAGAAGTTACGGTAACCTTCCAGACGCTTCATGTCCCAGTTGATGTCGCGACCGGTAGAGGCCAGCGCCGCCAGGGTGAAACGCAGGGCGTCGGTACCGTGAGACTCAATCCCGTTCGGGAACTGCTTCTCGGTACGCTTGCGGATTTTCTCAGCCAGCTGCGGCTGCATCATATTACCGGTACGTTTTTCCAGCAGCTCTTCCAGAGAGATCCCGTCAACCATGTCCAGCGGGTCGATAACGTTACCCTTGGATTTGGACATCTTCTGGCCTTCATCGTCGCGGATCAGGCCGGTCATGTAGACGGTATGGAACGGAACCTGCGGCTTGCCGTCTTCGTCTTTGATGAAGTGCATGGTCATCATGATCATGCGGGCAATCCAGAAGAAGATGATGTCGAAGCCGGAGACCATCACGCTGGTTGGGTGGAACTGACGCAGCGCGTCGGTGTTTTCCGGCCAGCCGAGGGTGGAGAAGGTCCACAGCGCGGAGGAGAACCAGGTATCCAGCACGTCTTCGTCCTGGCGCAGCGCCACGTCAGCGCCCAGGTTGTTTTCCTGACGCACTTCCTCTTCGGTGCGGCCAACGTAGACGTTGCCTTCGTTGTCGTACCACGCCGGGATGCGGTGTCCCCACCACAGCTGACGGGAGATACACCAGTCCTGAATGTCGCGCATCCAGGAGAAGTACATGTTTTCGTACTGCTTCGGCACGAACTGAATGCTGCCGTTCTCAACCGCTTCCACAGCCGGTTTCGCCAGCACGTCGGCACGGACGTACCACTGGTCGGTCAGCATTGGCTCAATAACCACGCCGCCACGGTCGCCGTACGGCACGGTCAGATCGTGAGGCTTAATCTCTTCCAGCAGGCCGAGCGCATCAACGGCGGCTACGATGGCTTTACGCGCGGCAAAGCGTTCCAGCTTCTGGAACTCAGCCGGGATCTCGCTGGAGTAAACGTCGGATTCGTTGCCTTTGGTGTCGTACACTTCTGCGCTTTCGCGGATATCGCCGTCGAAGGTCAGAATGTTGATCATCGGCAGGGCGTGACGACGGCCCACTTCATAGTCGTTGAAGTCGTGCGCCGGGGTGATTTTCACGCAGCCGGTGCCTTTTTCCATGTCGGCGTGTTCGTCGCCCACAATCGGAATGCGGCGGTTCACCAGCGGCAGCACCACGAATTTGCCGATCAGATCTTTATAGCGCGGATCTTCCGGGTTCACGGCCACGCCGGTATCGCCCAGCAGGGTTTCCGGACGCGTCGTGGCGACCACCAGGTAATCTTTACCGTCTGCGGTTTTTGCGCCGTCGGCCAGCGGATAGCGGATGTGCCACATGGAGCCTTTAGACTCGCGGTTTTCCACTTCGAGGTCAGAAATCGCGGTGCGCAGTTTCGGGTCCCAGTTCACCAGGCGCTTGCCGCGGTAAATCAGGTCTTCTTTGTACAGACGGACAAAAACTTCTTTCACGGCGTTGGACAGGCCTTCGTCCATGGTGAAGCGCTCGCGCTCCCAGTCCACGGAGTTGCCGAGACGGCGCATCTGACGGGTAATGGTGCCGCCGGATTCCGCCTTCCACTGCCAGATTTTGTCGATGAACGCGTCGCGACCGTAGTCGTGGCGGGTTTTACCTTCTTCAGCGGCAATTTTACGCTCAACCACCATCTGGGTCGCGATACCCGCGTGGTCAGTCCCCGCCTGCCACAGGGTGTTTTTGCCCTGCATGCGCTGGTAGCGGATCATGGTATCCATGATGGTCTGCTGGAAAGCATGCCCCATATGCAAACTGCCGGTGACGTTCGGCGGCGGGATCATGATGCAGAAGGACTCTTTGCTTTCGTCGCCGTTAGGCTTGAAATAGCCCTGCTGTTCCCAGTGCTCGTAAAGCGGCTGTTCGATATCGCGTGGGTTATATGTCTTTTCCATTATTTCCAGGTTGCCGTATTCAGGTTAAAACCGGCCAGGCGGTACGCTTTGTAGCGTTCGCGCGCCAGTTGTTTCAAAGATTCTTCGTAAGGGACAAAGTCTACCACTTCTGTGAAAGCGGTGGCAAAATCTGCAAAGTCTGTCCGCAGGCTAATGAGAATGTCGCGCGCGCTGCTGTTGCGTTTTTGCGGCCAGGCTATTTCGACCGGTGCCCCGCCGCGTGGACCTTCGCCCGACAGGTTATGCGGAACAAAACGTTCCGGCGGGCGCGCCCACAGCGCTTCATCCAGGCGAATAGCCTGCTGCTCATCTTCACAGGCAATCAGTACGCGTTTACCTGCGCGCCAACGTTCTGCGGCAATTTCACACACCAGCTGTTCAACGGCGCTGAGGCCATCCTGATGGGTGTCGTTGTCCAGAAGGTAGAACGTTGCATTCTTCATATATGGGGCTTCTTGTCGTGGATTTAAATGCAAAGCCGGGTGGCGCTTCGCTTACCCGGCCTACGGTTGAGTGGCGTGTAGGCCGGGTAAGGCGAAGCCGCCACCCGGCACATTACATCACTCGTCGCCGTTAAAACCCGCACGATTAAGCAGGAACTGCGACAGCAGGGCAACCGGACGTCCGGTTGCGCCTTTGGCTTTACCGGAGCGCCATGCGGTCCCCGCGATGTCCAGGTGCGCCCAGTTATATTTACGGGTGAAGCGCGCCAGGAAGCAGCCTGCGGTAATTGCGCCGCCAGGACGACCACCAATGTTAGCCATGTCCGCGAAGTTTGACTCCAGCTGTTCCTGGAACTCGTCCCCCAGCGGCAGACGCCATGCGCGGTCGCCAGCCTGCTCGGATGCGCCAATCAGCTCATGCGCCAGCGGATTGTGGTTCGACATCAGGCCGGTGATGTGGTGGCCCAGGGCAATCACGCAGGCACCGGTCAGGGTGGCCACGTCAATGACCGCTTCTGGTTCGAAACGCTCAACGTAGGTCAGCACGTCGCACAGCACCAGACGGCCTTCCGCGTCGGTGTTCAGCACTTCCACGGTCTGGCCGGACATGGTGGTCAGGACATCGCCCGGGCGATACGCGCGACCGCCAGGCATGTTTTCGCAGCCTGCCAGCACGCCGATCACGTTGATGGGCAGCTGAAGCTCCGCAACCATGCGCATCACACCGTAAACCGCCGCCGCGCCGCACATGTCGTACTTCATCTCGTCCATGCCTTCTGAAGGCTTGATGGAGATACCGCCGGAGTCAAAGGTCAGCCCTTTACCGACGAGCACGATCGGACGCGCGTCTTCAGACGGATTGCCTTTGTATTCGATGACCGACATCAGGGATTCGTTCTGAGAGCCGTTACCGACCGCCAGATAAGAGTGCATCCCCAGCTCTTTCATCTGCTGTTCGCCGATGACGCGGGTGATAACGTTCTTGCTGTAGGAGTCAGCCAGCTGGCGCGCCTGAGAGGCCAGATACGCGGCGTTACAGATGTTTGGCGGCATATTGCCAAGATCTTTAGCGGCTTTAATGCCCGCAGCAATGGCCAGGCCGTGCTGAATAGCGCGCTCGCCGCTGGTCAGCTCGCGACGGGTTGGCACGTTAAAGACCATTTTACGCAGCGGTCGACGCGGCTCGCTTTTGGTGGTCTTCAGCTGATCGAAGCTGTAGAGGCTCTCTTTTGCGGTTTCGACGGCCTGGCGTACTTTCCAGTACGTGTTGCGGCCCTTAACGTGCAGCTCGGTCAGGAAGCAGACCGCTTCCATTGAACCAGTATCATTCAGTGTATTAATGGTTTTCTGAATAACCTGTTTGTACTGGCGCTCATCAAGCTCACGTTCTTTACCGCAGCCAATCAGCAGAATACGCTCGGACAGGACGTTCGGAACATGGTGCAGCAACAGGGTCTGCCCTGGTTTGCCTTCCAGTTCGCCACGGCGCAGCAGGGCGCTGATATAGCCGTCGCTGATTTTATCGAGTTGCTCGGCGATCGGGGAGAGTCGGCGTGGTTCAAAGACGCCCACAACGATGCAGGCACTCCGCTGTTTCTCCGGGCTACCGCTTTTTACACTGAACTCCATGCACTACGCTCCTGAATCTTAAAGACAACGGCGGCGGCTACGGATAGAATTGAAACCTTTCGTAACTCATGTCCGCCGTTGTGGTGACTTCGTGTTAATCTTACGTTACTACGGTTTCGACACGTCAATAAATGTCATGAAGCGCGAATCCGCCGGGTTTTTTAATCTTAGCGATGATTTCGACGACTCAAGAGAATAAATGACGTTTAAGCCATGAAACAAGCTAAATTCCTGCATAAGACGAGTTTTAACGGGCGTATTTAAAGTGATAATCATAAGATATCTGGTTCGGGAGACGCTGAAGAGCCAACTGGCGATCCTCTTTATCCTCCTTCTGATCTTTTTCTGTCAGAAGCTGGTCAGGATCCTCGGCGCGGCGGTTGATGGCGAAATCCCAACGAATCTGGTGCTTTCCCTGCTCGGGCTTGGCGTGCCGGAAATGGCGCAGCTTATTCTGCCGTTAAGCCTTTTCCTCGGTTTGCTGATGACGCTGGGTAGGCTCTATACCGAAAGTGAAATCACTGTGATGCATGCCTGCGGCCTCAGTAAGGCCGTACTGGTAAAAGCAGCTATGGTGCTGGCGCTGTTCACGGGCATTGTTGCCGCGGTCAACGTCATGTGGGCGGGGCCGACATCCTCTCGCCATCAGGATGAGGTGCTGGCGGAAGCAAAAGCTAACCCGGGGCTGGCGGCGCTGGCGCAGGGGCAGTTCCAGCAGGCGACCGACGGTAATTCCGTTCTGTTTATCGAAAGCGTTGATGGCAACCGCTTCAACGACGTGTTTCTTGCTCAGTTGCGCCCGAAAGGTAACGCTCGCCCTTCGGTGGTGGTGGCGAATTCCGGCCAGCTGGCGCAGCGTAAAGATGGCTCTCAGGTCGTCACGCTGAACAAAGGAACGCGTTTCGAAGGCACGGCAATGCTGCGCGACTTCCGCATTACGGACTTCCAGAACTACCAGGCCATTATTGGTCACCAGGCCGTCGCGCTCGATCCTACGGATACCGAGCAGATGGACATGCGCACCTTAATCAATACCGATACCGATCGTGCCCGTGCTGAGCTGCACTGGCGTATCACGTTGGTATTCACCGTATTTATGATGGCGCTGATGGTGGTGCCGCTGAGCGTGGTGAATCCGCGTCAGGGCCGCGTGCTGTCGATGCTGCCGGCGATGCTGCTGTATCTGGTGTTCTTCCTGCTGCAAACCTCGATCAAGTCTAACGGCGGGAAAGGCAAAATTGACCCGATGATCTGGACCTGGGTCGTGAATGGTTTGTATCTGCTGCTGGCAGTCGGACTCAACTTGTGGGACACGGTGCCTGTGCGTCGTCTACGTGCCCGGTTTACGCGTAAAGGAGCCATCTAATGCAGGCGTTTGGCGTACTTGACCGCTATATCGGTAAAACAATTTTTACCACCATCATGATGACCCTGTTCATGCTGGTGTCGCTCTCGGGCATTATCAAATTTGTCGACCAGCTGAAAAAAGCCGGGCAGGGGAGTTACGACGCGTTAGGCGCCGGAATGTATACCCTGCTCAGCGTGCCAAAAGATGTGCAGATCTTCTTCCCGATGGCGGCCCTGCTGGGTGCGCTGCTGGGCCTGGGGATGCTGGCTCAGCGTAGCGAACTGGTGGTGATGCAGGCATCGGGCTTTACCCGTATGCAGGTTGCGCTGTCGGTGATGAAAACCGCGATCCCGCTGGTGCTGCTGACAATGGCGATCGGCGAATGGGTTGCGCCGCAGGGCGAACAGATGGCGCGTAACTACCGTGCTCAGGCGATGTACGGCGGTTCACTGCTCTCCACGCAGCAGGGGTTATGGGCGAAAGACGGTCAGAACTTCGTCTATATCGAACGCGTGAAGGGTGATGACGAGCTGGGCGGCGTGAGTATTTATGCCTTTAACGACCAGCGTCGCTTGCAGTCCGTGCGTTATGCCGCCTCTGCCAAATTTGATGCCAACAATAAGCTGTGGCGGTTATCACAGGTTGATGAATCTGACCTGACGAACCCGAAACAGATCACCGGCTCGCAGACCGTCAGCGGTACCTGGAAAACCGACCTGACGCCAGACAAGCTCGGCGTCGTGGCGCTTGACCCCGATGCGCTCTCCATCAGCGGTCTGCATAACTACGTGAAGTATCTGAAGTCCAGCGGACAGGATGCGGGGCGTTACCAGCTCAACATGTGGAGCAAAATCTTCCAGCCGCTGTCGGTGGCGGTGATGATGCTGATGGCGCTGTCGTTCATCTTTGGCCCACTGCGTAGCGTGCCGATGGGGGTTCGCGTGGTAACCGGTATCAGCTTTGGTTTCGTGTTCTACGTCCTCGATCAGATTTTTGGTCCGCTGACGCTGGTGTACGGCATTCCGCCAATTATCGGCGCGCTGTTGCCGAGCGCCAGTTTCTTCCTGATCAGCCTCTGGATGCTGCTAAAACGTTCCTGATAAACCTTCATCCTCGCCCCCGGTTGCTCGGGGGCGAGGCTAATCTCCTGTTTCACTCCGCACTTTTTCTCACAACCTGCAACGCCTCGCCGTGAATTTGAGTATTATTGAGCGATAAAGTCGTGAAGGGATCCTCTATGAAGCAAATTCGAATGCTGGCCCAGTACTACGTCGATCTGATGATGAAGCTCGGGCTGGTACGTTTTTCCATGCTGCTGGCGCTGGCGCTGGTCGTTCTGGCCATCGTCGTGCAAATGGCCGTCACCATGGTTCTGCATGGCCAGGTCGAGAGCATCGACGTCATCCGCTCTATTTTCTTTGGCCTGCTGATTACCCCGTGGGCGGTCTATTTCCTCTCCGTGGTGGTCGAGCAACTGGAGGAGTCCCGACAGCGTTTATCAAAGCTGGTGGATAAGCTGGAAGAGATGCGCGAACGCGATCTCAAGCTCAACGTCCAGCTCAAGGACAATATTGCCCAGCTGAATCAGGAAATTTCAGACCGAGAGAAGGCGGAAGCCGAGCGCCAGACCACGCTGGAGCAGCTCAAAATTGAGATGAAAGAGCGTGAAGTCACGCAGATCCAGCTTGAACAGCAATCCTCTTTCCTGCGCTCGTTCCTCGATGCATCGCCGGATCTGGTGTTCTACCGTAACGAAGATAAAGAGTTTTCCGGCTGTAACCGGGCCATGGAGCTGTTGACCGGGAAAAGCGAAAAGCAGCTGATCCACCTGAAGCCGCAGGACGTCTATTCCGAAGAGGCGGCGGCAAAAGTGATGGAGACGGATGAAAAAGTCTTCCGCCATAACGTCTCGCTGACCTACGAGCAGTGGCTGGACTACCCCGACGGGCGCAAAGCCTGCTTTGAGATCCGCAAAGTGCCTTATTACGATCGGGTGGGTAAACGTCATGGTCTGATGGGCTTTGGCCGCGATATCACCGAGCGTAAGCGCTATCAGGATGCGCTGGAGCGCGCCAGCCGTGACAAGACCACCTTCATCTCCACCATCAGCCATGAGCTGCGTACGCCGCTTAATGGCATTGTGGGGCTGAGCCGCATTCTGCTGGATACCGACCTGACCAGCGAGCAGGAAAAATACCTCAAAACGATCCACGTTTCGGCGGTCACGCTGGGCAATATCTTCAACGATATTATCGATATGGATAAGATGGAGCGCCGTAAGGTTCAGCTCGACAACCAGCCGGTTGATTTTACCGGCTTCCTTGCGGACCTGGAGAACCTGTCAGGTTTGCAGGCCCAGCAAAAAGGGTTGAGCTTTGTGATGGAGCCGACGCTGCCGCTGCCGCATAAAGTGGTGACGGACGGCACGCGGCTGCGTCAGATCCTGTGGAACCTCATCAGCAACGCCGTGAAGTTTACCCAGAAGGGGCAGGTAGCGGTGCGCATTCGTTATGACGAAGGGGACATGCTGCACTTTGAAGTTGAGGACTCGGGTATCGGCATTCCTCAGGAGGAGCAGGACAAGATCTTCGCCATGTATTATCAGGTTAAAGACAGCCACGGCGGTAAACCGGCAACGGGCACGGGCATTGGCCTGGCGGTGTCGAAACGCCTGGCGAAAAGTATGGGCGGGGATATCACCGTTGCCAGCCAGCCGGGTAAAGGCTCAACCTTTACCCTTACCGTACACGCGCCTGCCGTCGCTGAAGAGGTGGAAGATACGTTCGAGAACGACGATATGCCACTACCGGCCCTGCACGTTCTGCTGGTGGAAGATATTGAGCTGAACGTCATTGTTGCCCGGTCGGTACTGGAAAAACTCGGCAACAGCGTGGATGTGGCAATGACCGGCAAAGCCGCGCTGGAGATGTTCACGCCGGGCGAGTACGACCTGGTGCTGCTTGATATTCAGCTCCCGGACATGACCGGGCTGGATATCTCCCGCGAGCTGACGCGCAAGTACGCCCCTGACGAGCTGCCGCCGCTGGTGGCGCTGACCGCAAACGTGCTGAAAGATAAAAAAGAGTACCTCGAGGCCGGTATGGACGATGTGCTCAGCAAGCCGCTGGCGGTACCCGCCCTGACGGCGATGATCAAGAAGTTCTGGGATACCTGTGATGAAGAGGAGAGCACCATGACGTCTGTTGATAGCGCCAAAGCCCAAGCGATACTCGATACCGCCATGCTGGAGCAGTATATCGATCTGGTGGGACCAAAACTGATCACCGACGGTCTGGCCGTGTTCGAAAAAATGATGCCGGGCTATCTGAACGTGCTCGAATCTAACCTGACGGCGCGTGACCAGAAGGGCATCGTCGAAGAGGGACATAAAATCAAGGGCGCGGCTGGCTCCGTCGGGTTACGCCATCTCCAGCAGCTGGGCCAACAGATTCAGTCGCCTGATTTACCTGCGTGGGAAGATAACGTGGGTGATTGGGTTGAAGAGATGAAACAGGAGTGGCAGAACGATGTGGCGGTGCTGAAAGCCTGGGTGGAATCCAGAAAAAAATGACCCCGGCTATACCGGGGTGCGCGAATACTGCGCCAACACCAGGGAAATCGTGGCTGCGCCTGATTTTTATGGGTTGTTTTCGCATGGACGCCGCCTGAAAATTGAGGCCGCACGCAGATAAGATAGCAAATCTTAAACAGTTTGTTACATGAATCAGTGAAATGTGTGAAGCATAGCGTTTTAATCAGAATTTTTAATGTGCTTCGGCGAGTTGCTTAGAAGGATCGTCAGAATGAAGAAAGTGGGTGTCGTGCTGAGCGGATGTGGCGTTTACGATGGTTCAGAGATACATGAAACCGTATTAACGCTGCTGGCATTATCGCGCCAGGGGGCAGACGTTATCTGCTTCGCGCCGGATAAAACTCAAGCAGACGTAATGAATCATCTTACCGGCGAGCCAATGGCGGAAAGCCGTAACGTGCTGATTGAAGCGGCACGTATTGTGCGTGGAGATATTCATCCGCTGGCACAGGCCGATGCCGCTGAACTTGATGCGCTCATCGTGCCGGGCGGCTTTGGCGCGGCGAAAAACCTGAGCACGTTTGCCACTGAGGGGGCGGCGTGTCAGGTCGATCCCGACTTAAAAGCGCTATCGCTGGCGATGCATGCGGCGGGTAAGCCGCAGGGCTTTATCTGCATTGCGCCAGCCATGCTGCCGAAGATTTTTGATTTCCCGCTGCGGCTCACGATCGGAACCGACATCGATACCGCTGAAATTATCGAGGATATGGGCGGCGAGCACGTGCCATGCCCGGTCGACGACATTGTGGTGGATGAGGACAACAAAATCATCACCACGCCGGCGTATATGCTGGCGCAGAACATCGCTGAGGCTGCCGCCGGCATTGAAAAGCTGGTGGACAGAGTGCTGGTTCTTACCGAATGAGTCGTAAATTATCCCCAGGCGGGTGGTTAAAACGGATCCTGCTGCGTATTGTGCTGGTCCTGGCCGTTTTCTGGGGCGGAGGCATTGCGCTGTTCAGCATCCTGCCCGTCCCGTTCTCCGCCGTGATGGCAGAGCGGCAGATTAGCGCCTGGCTCTCAGGTGATTTCGGCTACGTTGCCCACTCAGACTGGGTCGGCATGGATGAAATCTCCCCGTGGATGGGGCTGGCGGTCATTGCGGCAGAAGATCAGAAATTCCCCGAGCACTGGGGTTTTGACGTGGCGGCTATCGAGAAGGCGCTGGATCATAATGAGCGTCATGAAAACCGCGTGCGTGGCGCGTCGACGCTGTCTCAGCAGACGGTAAAAAACCTGTTCTTATGGGACGGTCGTAGCTGGGTGAGGAAAGGTCTGGAGGCCGGGCTGACGCTGGGCGTTGAGACGGTGTGGAGCAAAAAACGCATTTTGACCGTCTATCTGAATATCGCGGAGTTTGGTGACGGCGTGTTTGGCGTCGAAGCGGCATCGCAACGTTATTTCGGCAAGCCCGCCAGCAGGCTGAGTATGTCCGAAGCGGCGCTGCTTGCCGCCGTGCTGCCGAACCCTCTGCGTTTCAAGGCCAGCGCACCGTCAGGCTACGTGCGAAGCCGCCAGGCGTGGGTCATGCGCCAGATGCGTCAGCTGGGTGGGGAAGGGTTTATGGAGCGAAATCATCTTATGTAGGGCGGGTAAGCGTTGCGCCACCCGCCGACGTAGCGAACGTTAGTCTTCGTCAAACCCGGCATTAAACAGGGCAATCACCGCGGCCAGCGCTTCTTCTTCCTGCGGGCCGGTCGCTTCGACTTCAATCTGGCGTCCTTTGGCAGAATCCAGCATCAGCAGCGCAATCACGCTGTTGGCTTCTGCCTCGGTTCCCTCGTCGTTGCGCAGCAGCACCTCAGCATCAAAACCCTGCATCAGTTCAAACAGCTTCATCGCCGGGCGCGCATGCATGCCCAGCTTGTTGGTGATTTCGACGGTCTGTTTTACGGTCATGTTTTACGTTTTTCCAGCGTGCGATGACGGGACTGAACGTTCTTCCCGCGTGAGCGGAAGTAATCGGCCAGCTGTTCGGCAATATAGACCGAACGATGTTTACCGCCGGTACAGCCAATCGCCACCGTCAGGTAGCTGCGATTGTTTGTTTCCAGCATAGGTAACCATAGCTCAAGGTAGCTTCGCGTCTGGTAGATAAAATTATGTACTTCTGTGTGTCGGTCAAGGAACGCCGCCACGGGCTTATCCAGACCAGTCATCGGACGCAGTTTCGGATCCCAGTGTGGGTTCGGCAGGAAACGCACATCAAAAACGTAATCCGCATCGATAGGAATGCCGTGCTTAAAGCCGAAGGATTCAAACACCATCGTCAGTTCGCGCTCGCGCTTGCCGAGCAAGCGAGTACGCAGCATTTCCGCCAGCTCGTGGACGGACATTTCAGAGGTGTCGACAATCAGGTCGGCGCGGGAACGCAGCGGCTCAAGCAGATCGCTTTCTTTATCAATGGCGCTTTCCAGCGACAGATTTTTACTGGAGAGCGGATGCAAACGACGGGTATCGCTGTAGCGGCGGATCAGCGTGTTGCGGTCAGCGTCAAGGAACAAGAGCTGCGGTGAAAAACACTCCGGCAGATTGTTCATTGCCTGCTCGAAGATTTCCGGCGATTCCGGCATGTTGCGCACGTCAATACTGACGGCGGCAGAGATTTGCCGGTCCGCAAGCGTCCGCGCCAGATCGGGTAACAACACTACCGGCAGGTTATCTACACAGTAAAATCCCATGTCTTCCAGCGCGCGCAGGGCTACGGATTTCCCGGACCCCGAACGACCGCTGACGATCATCAGCACCATGTTCCGTTTCTCCTCAGGGCAGCCGTTCTGAAGGCCTTCTCCCGATTATGCCTCATCCTGATTGCCTTCTGCTTCAGTGATAATTTGATAAAGCTCTTCATCACTTTGGGCTGAGCGCAGTCGACGACAAATGGTTTTGTCCGCCAGACGTTTGGCCACCAGCGACAGCGTGTGCAGATGGGTTTTGGTCTGATCGGCAGGAACCAGCAGCGCGAAGAGCAGATCCACAGGCTGGTTATCAATGGCGTCAAAAGCGATAGGCGTTTCCAGTTGCACAAACACCCCCACGGCACGCAGCGTATCTTCTTCCAGCTTGCCATGCGGGATCGCAATGCCGTTGCCGATGCCGGTACTGCCCATTTTTTCACGGGTCAGAATGGCTTCAAACACGATCTGCGGCGGCAGACCCAGCTGTTTTGCGGCCAGTTCACTGATAATTTCCAGCGCACGTTTTTTGCTCTGGCAGTGAACGCCACTGCGGGTACAATCCTGGTTAAGGACATTGCTCAGTTGTAGAGCGGAATCGTTGTTTATCATAATTTCACCTAAGCGCTAACCGTACAAATGGCCTGTTGTGTCTCACAACAGGCCGTCCTGCACCCGTTAACTGCCCGGACAATTAGTGTTGTTTCAGTTTATCTTTATGTTTATTGAGCTGTCTCGCAAGCTTATCAATCAAGCCGTCGATAGCCGCGTACATGTCTTGCCCTTCCGCACTGGCATGGAGTTCCCCTCCGTTGACGTGCAGAGTCGCATCCGAGATATGCGTCACTTTCTCCACTTTCAACACAACATAGACCTGATTGATCCTTTCGAAATACTGCTCGAGTTTTGCGAACTTAGTGTTCACAAAATCGCGTAAGGCCTCAGTAATCTCGACGTTATGTCCGGTGATATTGAGCTGCATAGTGTCTTCCTTATCGGTTGTGTCAAACCAGCTGTTTACGCTGGTTAGACGGCGGAATGGATAAAGACTCTCGATACTTCGCAACAGTACGGCGTGCCACCATAATACCCTGATCGGACAGCATGGTGGTTAGCTTACTGTCACTGAGTGGCTTCGCGGGGTTCTCCGCGGCGATCAACTTCTTCACCAGTGCGCGAATGGCCGTTGACGAGGCTTCGCCGCCGCCTTCGGTGTTCACGTGGCTGGAGAAGAAATACTTAAGCTCAAAAATACCGCGCGGGCTGTGCAGGTACTTCTGCGTAGTCACGCGGGAAATGGTTGATTCATGCATCTCGACGGCCTGGGCGATGTCTGCCAGCACCATCGGTTTCATAAACTCTTCGCCCTGTTCAAAGAACGCCTGCTGCTGTTCGACAATACAGCGGCTGACGCGCAGCAGCGTGTCATTTCGGCTCTCCAGGCTCTTAATCAACCATCGTGCTTCCTGAAGGTTGCTGCGAATGTATTGATTATCGGCGTCGTTACGTGCGCTGGTGCACATGGAGGCATATTGCTGGTTGATTTGCAGGCGAGGAAGGCTGTCGGCGTTCAGTTCAACGACCCAGCGGCCGTTGTGCTTTCTCACCAGCACATCAGGAATGACATATTCCGGTTCGCTGGTCTGGATCGACTGTCCCGGACGCGGATCGAGTGACTGGATCAGATTCACCGCTTCCTTCAGCACCTCTTCTTTGAGGCGCGTGACGCGCATCAGGGTGCGGAAATCGTGATTCGCCAGCAGATCCAGATGATCGCTGATGATGAGCCGGGCTTCGTCAATCCACGGTGTCTCTTTGGCAAACTGCGAAAGCTGGATCAGCAGGCAGTCGCGCAGATCTTTCGCGGCGACGCCAATCGGGTCGAAACGCTGGACGCGCTTGAGGACGGCTTCGATCTCTTCCATCTCAATGTCGTCATCGCCGATGCTTTCCAGAATATCGTCCAGCGTCACGGTCAAATAGCCCGTGTCGTCAACGGCATCGACAATCGAGGTGGCAATCGCGCGATCGGTATCCGAGAAAGGCGTCAGCTCCACCTGCCACATCAGGTAGTCCTGAAGCGACTGGGTGGTTTCGCCCTGATAGACCGGCAGTTCGTCGTCCTGATAATCCGCGCGCGTGCCGGAAGGCGTTCCTGCGGTGTAGATTTCATCCCAGCTGGCATCCAGCGGCAGCTCGTCCGGCATCTCTTTTTGTTCGAGCGCATCGGCGGTGTCGAGCGTTTCCGTGTCCTGCGTTTGCTGGGTATCTACCTCGTCATGAAGATCGGTTTGCTCCAGCAGCGGATTGCTGTCCAGCGCCTGCTGGAGCTCCTGCTGGAGTTCTAACGTGGACAACTGCAACAGACGAATGGCCTGTTGTAGCTGCGGCGTCATGGCCAGTTGCTGGCTGAGCCGTAATTGCAAACCTTGCTTCATGTTCAGCGCGTTTTTCTCCGGTTCGGCGTGACTTAACCTCTACCCTATCAGAGTCTGAAGTCTTCCCCAAGGTACACGCGCTTAACATGCTCATCTTCGAGGATTTGCTGCGGCGTACCGTGGGCAATCAGATGGCCCTGGCTCACAATGTAGGCGCGTTCACACACGGCCAGCGTTTCGCGTACGTTGTGGTCCGTGATCAGTACGCCAAGCCCGCTGTCGCGCAGATGCTCAATGATACGTTTGATATCGATAACCGAAATCGGGTCAACGCCCGCAAACGGCTCATCCAGCAGGATAAATTTCGGATTTGCTGCCAGCGCGCGCGCAATCTCAACGCGGCGGCGTTCACCGCCGGACAGCGCCTGACCGAGGCTGTCGCGAAGGTGTTCAATATGAAACTCTTCCATCAGCTCGTTCGCGCGGTCGGTGCGCTGCTCGCTGGTCAGATCGTCACGGATCTGGAGCACGGCCATCAGGTTATCGAACACGCTTAAGCGGCGGAAGATAGACGCTTCCTGCGGCAGGTAGCCGATGCCACGACGCGCGCGGGCATGCAGCGGCAGCAGGCTGATGTCTTCATCATCAATGATGATGTTGCCAGCGTCACGCGGGACAATGCCCACCACCATGTAGAAGGTTGTGGTTTTACCCGCACCGTTAGGGCCAAGCAAGCCCACGATTTCGCCGGAGTTGACGGTCAGACTGACATCTTCGACGACGCGGCGGCCCTTGTACGCTTTCGCGAGGTTTTTTGCAGTTAATGTTGCCATAACGAATTAGTTACTCTTTTTCTGTGCCGGAGCCTGACCGTTGTTCTTGTCCTGCAACTGCGAAGGCACAAGCACGGTAGTGACGCGTTTACCTTTTTCGCTGGAGGCCTGCATTTTCTGCTCTTTCACCAGATAGGTGATCTTGTCGCCTTTGATGTTGCTGTCCAGCTGTTCCAGGTAAGCATTACCGGTCAGGATGACCAGATCCTTCGCCAGTTCGTAGTGCATATGCGAGGCATGGCCTTTTACCGGCTTGCCGTTGTCCTGCATCTGGTAGAACGTGGCCGGGTTGCCATAACCATCAATAATCTCTTTGCCCTGCTCGCCGCCCGGACGGGTAACGACCACTTTATCGGCATTGATTTTGATGGTGCCCTGGGTCACGACGACGTTGCCGGTAAAGGTAACGACGTTACCCTGCATATCCAGAGACTGCGTATCAGATTCGATATGAATCGGCTGCTCGGTGTCGCCAGTCACAGCAAGCGCGGGAAGACTGGCCGCCAGCAGCGCGCTGGCGATAACAACTTTAAGGCTGAGTTTGTTTGTTTTGAATTTCATAGGAGGTTCTAACCTTTTCAATCAGCTCGGCGTTTTTGCTGCGTAAGTTCCCGCGCATTCTTAAACCGCTGGAATTAAATGTTGTGCCATACAGGGTGACTAAATCCTGCGACGTGACATCCTGGGTGACCAGGTTGATCTGGGCGTTATCGGTCGTAATTTTGCGCAGTTGAGCGTCAGCGGTCAGGGCGTTGACCTCAACGTGACCATACAGATAAAGCATACGGTCATTTGTCAGTTTTGCCCGGTCAGACTTGATCGACCACGTCGGCACTTTGTCGGTATCAAAGGTGGTCAGCACCGGCTGGGTAAACCACGAAACACCGTCATCTGAAAAATATTCGACATGCTGAGCAATCAGGCGATAGTTCAGTGCGCCTTCCGGGCTATAAACCACGGTATCGCTGCGATCGCTTTTGTAGGTCGGGTCGCTCGTGTTGACCACTTCCGTTTGCGTATCATCGCGGTCAGCGAGGTTCACGCCAATCAGGATCAGGACGACAAGCGAAAGCAGAATGATAACCCAACGTCTGGTTTTACTCATATCGATTGCCCTTTCGCCTCATCAAGCTTGCCCTGCGCCAGCAGAAGCAGATCGCAGACTTCACGCACGGCACCGCGGCCACCGTGAATATGGGTAACGTAATCAGCACGCGGGATCAGCAGCGGGTGTGCGTCAGCCACGGCAATGCTCAGACCCACCTCCGCCATCACTGGCCAGTCGATCAAATCATCCCCGACGTACGCCACATTCTCTGGCGCAATGGCCAGTTTTTCCAGCAAATCCCGGAAGGCTACCATCTTATCAGACTGTCCCTGATAGAGATGCGTAATGCCCAGCGTTTCACACCGATCTTCTACCAGTTTAGCTTTCCGCCCGGTGATGATTGCTACGTCAATACCGGACGTGAGCGCACAGCGGATACCGTAACCGTCGCGAACGTTAAAGGCTTTCAGCTCTTCGCCGTTATTGCCCATATAAATCAGACCGTCGGAAAGCACGCCGTCTACATCGAGGATCAGCAGGCGGATAGTTTCCGCCTTTGCCATCATCTGGGCGCTCACCGGGCCATAACAGGTTGCAAGGGATGCACCCGCATTACTCATTGTCTTATCCTTCATTACACTACGCCTGCGCGCAGCAGATCATGCATATGTACCACACCCAGCAGTTGGTCGCCATCGGCAACCATCACTGAGGTGATATGACGGGACTGCATCAGGTTCAGCACATCGACCGCCAGCGTGCCCGGACGGACGCGGATCCCGCCTGGCGTCATCACATCCGCGATGCCCAGCGTTCGCACATCCACACCCATATCGAACACCCGGCGCAGGTCACCGTCGGTGAAAATGCCCTGAATCTTCATCAGGTCGTCACAGATGACCGTCATGCCCAGGTTTTTGCGGGTGATTTCCAGCAACGCGTCGCGCAGAGAAGCCTCTTTGCTGACGTGCGGAATTTCATCCCCGGTGTGCATAATATCGTTTACCCGCAGCAGCAGTTTGCGCCCGAGCGCGCCGCCGGGGTGAGACAGGGCGAAATCTTCAGGCGTAAAACCGCGGGCTTCCAGCAGCGCAACGGCAAGGGCATCGCCCATCACCAGCGCGGCGGTGGTGCTGGAGGTCGGGGCCAGCCCCAGAGGACAGGCTTCTTTCGGCACCTTTACGCACAGGTGAATATCTGCCGCACGCGCCATGCTGCTTTCCGGGCGGCTGGTCATGCAAATCAGCGGGACGTGCAGGCGCTTCAGCACCGGAATCAACGCCAGAATTTCATTCGATTCCCCGGAGTTAGACAGCGCAATAACCACGTCCTGCGGGGTAACCATACCGAGGTCACCGTGCGCGGCTTCACCCGGATGAACGAAGAAGGACGAGGTGCCGGTGCTGGCAAAGGTCGCCGCCATTTTGCGCCCGATATGGCCAGACTTGCCCATCCCCATCACCACGACTTTACCGGCACAGTAGAACATCTTCTCACAGGCCAGACTAAAATCCTGATTAATGTACTGATCTAACTGCGCCAGACCTTCACGTTCAATCTCCAGAACGTCTTTGCCTGCTTTCTGAAAGTCAAAACCCGGCTGCAATTCTATTTGCGACATAATGCGTTTCCGTTTACCCAGAGAGAAGTGGCGAGAGCCAGTACAGCATCGCCAGCCATACGATAAATCCACCCGTCAGCAGCGCGCCTGCGCCTTTGCCGATCTGCTCTTTTCGCCGCCAGCAGAGCAGGGCGAAAATGACGCTGACCAGCAGCATCACACCGTAATCGCGCGTGAAGACCATGGGGTTAAACGGCCCCGGCGAGATCAGCGCCGGCAGCCCCGTCACGATCGCGATATTGAAAATATTAGAGCCAATGATATTGCCGATGGCGATATCATCTTCCCCTTTACGCGCCCCGGCGATGGCGGTGGCCAGCTCCGGCAGGCTGGTGCCGATGGCGATGACCGTCAGACCGATTGTCAGTTCGCTCATCGCAAACGCGTTCGCCAGCACCGTCGCGTTATCGACGACCATCCGCGTGGCCATCGGCATGATGATCAGCGCGACGCCCAGCCACAGCAGGGCGACGGGTAAGGTGCCTTCCCTGGGCAGCTCGGCGAGATGCTCACGCGTGAGGCTATCGTTGCCCTGTTTTTCCGCCAGACGCGCGATTTTCACGCTGTAAAGCAACCAGATCCCGGCCAGGGCGAGCAGGAATATACCGTCATCAATGCTCAGCACCCCGTCGTAAAGCACGTAGCCAGCCAGCAGGCTAACGACTAACATTAGCGGCAATTCGCGGCGCAAAACATCAGAATGGACGCGAAATGGATGCAGCAATGCGGCTAAGCCTAAAATCAGTAATATATTGACGATGTTAGAGCCAATCGCGGTGCCGATAGCAAGGTCGACCTGACCATGCAGCGAGGCTGAAACAGAAACAATGATTTCAGGAAGCGATGTGCCTACACTGACCACCGTCATTCCGATAATGATGGGCGGCATGCCAATGAGTCGACAAAGAATGGATGCGGCAAAGACCAAACGGTCAGCACTGTAGACCACCAACAGTAAACCAATTATTAACAGTGCTGTTGCTAAAAGCATCAAAAGTCCTTTCTTCAGGTATACTCGCTGGTCCACTGCGCACGGATTCTGGCGCCAGATGAAGTCTGAGACGTGACGAATTCCTAATTTTGACTTTATGCGCCGGAAAAGTAAAACAAATGCCAGCTTTAGCTAACCCCAATAGTGAATATTCTGTAAAAATGCGGGGTTTAGGGCTGATTTACGCTTCATGCCAGCCGTGAAGTAAGGTAAGTAAGGAACCATAAATGAGCCAAACGATGGCGAATATAGTCGATGTCCGGGGCGTCAGTTTTTCTCGCGGCAGCCGGGTGATATTTGATGATATTTCGCTGACCGTGCCGCGCGGTAAAATCACCGCCATCATGGGGCCGTCAGGGATCGGTAAAACGACGTTGCTGCGTCTTATCGGCGGGCAAATCCCTCCTGACAGCGGCGAAATTCTCTTCGACGGTGAAAACGTTCCGGAGATGTCTCGCTCGCGCCTCTACACGGTTCGCAAACGAATGAGCATGCTCTTTCAGTCGGGTGCGCTGTTCACCGATATGAACGTATTTGACAACGTGGCCTATCCGCTGCGTGAGCACACCCATCTTCCTCCTGCGCTGTTGCACAGCACGGTGATGATGAAGCTCGAAGCCGTGGGGTTGCGGGGGGCGGCGAAACTCATGCCGTCCGAACTCTCCGGCGGGATGGCGCGCCGCGCCGCGCTGGCGCGTGCTATTGCCCTTGAACCGGATTTAATCATGTTCGACGAACCGTTCGTCGGGCAAGACCCTATCACTATGGGCGTACTGGTGAAGCTCATTTCAGAACTGAACAGCGCCCTTGGCGTCACCTGCGTGGTGGTTTCCCACGACGTGCCGGAAGTGCTGAGCATTGCTGATTACGCCTATATTGTGGCTGACAAAAAGATCGTCGCCCACGGCAGCGCTCAGGCGTTGCAGGAGAATGGCGATCCGCGCGTGCGGCAGTTCCTGGACGGTATCGCAGATGGGCCGGTGCCTTTCCGCTATCCGGCAGGCGACTATCATGACGATTTACTGGGAATAGGGAGTTAAGCCACTCATGCTGTTAAATGCGTTGGCGGGTCTTGGACATCGTGGCCTAAAAACCATCAGTACGTTCGGGCGTGCCGGATTAATGTTGTTCAACGCGCTGGTTGGCAAACCGGAGTTCCGCAAGCATGCGCCGTTACTGGTGCGGCAGCTTTATAACGTCGGTGTACTGTCGATGCTTATCATCATCGTGTCGGGGCTGTTTATCGGCATGGTGCTGGGGTTGCAGGGATATCTGGTGCTGACAACCTACAGCGCGGAGACCAGCCTTGGCATGCTGGTGGCGCTCTCGCTGCTGCGTGAGCTCGGGCCGGTGGTTGCCGCGCTGCTGTTCGCCGGGCGTGCCGGGTCAGCACTGACGGCGGAAATTGGCCTGATGCGCGCCACCGAGCAGCTTTCCAGCATGGAGATGATGGCGGTCGATCCGCTGCGCCGGGTTATCTCTCCGCGCTTCTGGGCCGGGGTTATCTCCTTACCGTTACTGACTATCCTCTTTGTGGCGGTCGGTATCTGGGGCGGCGCGCTGGTCGGCGTCAACTGGAAAGGCATTGATGCCGGGTTCTTCTGGTCCGCCATGCAGGACGCTATCGATCTGCGGATGGATTTGGTGAACTGTCTGATCAAGAGCGTGGTTTTCGCTGTGACGGTTACCTGGATTGCGTTGTTTAATGGTTACGATGCCATTCCGACGTCGGCGGGCATTAGCCGCGCAACGACGCGTACTGTCGTACATTCGTCGCTGGCCGTTTTAGGTCTGGATTTTGTGCTCACCGCACTGATGTTTGGGAATTGAGTTCATGCAAACGAGAAAAAATGAAATTTGGGTTGGCGTGTTTCTGCTTCTGGCGCTGCTGGCCGCGCTGTTCATCTGCCTGCGAGCGGCGGACATTACCTCTGTTCGCGCCGAGCCGACGTATCGCGTCTACGCGACCTTCGATAATATCGGCGGCCTGAAGGCGCGCTCGCCGGTGCGTATTGGTGGCGTCGTCATCGGACGTGTAGCGGACATTACGCTTGATGAAAAAACGTATCTGCCGCGCGTCGCGATGGATATCGAAGAGCGCTATAACCACATTCCTGACACCAGCTCGCTCTCTATCCGTACTTCTGGCCTGCTGGGGGAGCAATATCTGGCCCTCAACGTTGGTTTTGAAGATCCTGAGCTGGGAACGTCTATCCTTAAAGACGGTAGCGTAATCCAGGATACCAAGTCAGCGATGGTGCTGGAAGATATGATTGGTCAGTTCCTTTACAACAGTAAAGGGGATGATAAAAAGTCTGACGATGCCCCTGCGCAGAGTGAAGACCACACCAACGTCGAACCGACGCCAGGCGCGACGAATTAATTTCAGGAGAAGTCATTCATGTTTAAACGACTGTTAATGGTTGCCATGCTGGTCATTGCCCCTCTGACTGCGGTACACGCTGCGGATCAGAGTAACCCGTACAAACTGATGGATGAGGCTGCGAAGAAAACCTTCGACCGTCTTAAAAATGAACAGCCCAAAATCCGCTCTAACCCTGACTATCTGCGTGATGTCGTGGATCAGGAGCTGCTGCCGTATGTGCAGATCAAGTATGCGGGCGCGCTGGTACTGGGCCGTTATTACAAAGAGGCGACCCCGGCGCAGCGCGAGGCTTACTTCGCGGCGTTCCGTGAATACCTGAAACAGGCTTACGGCCAGGCGCTGGCGATGTATCACGGTCAGACCTATCAGATTGCCCCTGAACAGCCGCTGGGCGATGCCACCATCATTCCTATCCGCGTGACAATTATCGATCCAAATGGCCGTCCGCCGGTTCGCCTGGACTTCCAGTGGCGTAAGAACAGCCAGACCGGAAACTGGCAGGCGTATGACATGATCGCCGAAGGCGTAAGCATGATCACCACTAAACAGAACGAGTGGAGCGATCTGCTGCGCACCAAAGGGATTGATGGCCTGACGGCTCAGCTTCAGTCTATCTCTCGTCAGAAAATTACCCTGGACGAGAAGAAGTAATGTTGCAGCAGCTTAGCTGGGCGCGAGACGGCGAGACGCTGACGCTGACGGGAGAGCTGGATCAGGATCTGCTTAACCCGCTGTGGGACGCTCGCCATAACGCGATGCAGGGCGTGACGCGGATTGATCTACATGGCGTCACGCGGGTAGATACCGCCGGTATTGCGCTGCTGGCGCACCTGGTTGCCACGGGCAAAAAGCAGGGGAGCAGCGTTACCCTGACGGGGGTAAGCGACAACGTCGTCACCCTTGCACAGCTTTACAATTTGCCCGAAGACGTATTACCTCGCTAATTTTTTCAGTACGTTACTTCCGAAAGCCCCGACAGTTTGCGCGTCGGGGCTTTTTGCTTGTTTAAGACCGCGCCACTTTGCTCTAAGATGTTGGGCTTGTTTTCACTATCAGATGATGTAGACCCCATGGAAAATAATGAAATCCAGACTGTGCTGATGAATGCACTCTCCCTTCAGGAAGCCCACGTCTCTGGCGATGGCAGTCACTTCCAGGTTATTGCTGTGGGTGAGATGTTCGACGGAATGAGTCGCGTGAAAAAACAGCAGGCTGTGTATGCGCCGCTGATGGAATACATTGCGGACAACCGCATTCACGCCCTGTCGATTAAAGCGTTCACCCCACAGGAGTGGGCACGCGATCGCAAACTAAACGGTTTTTGAGCTGGGGGCGAAGCGCCCGCAGCACGGTTGAATTTATAAGAGAGCAAACAATGGATAAATTTCGTGTACAGGGACCCACGCGTCTCCAGGGCGAAGTCACAATTTCTGGCGCTAAAAACGCCGCGCTGCCCATTCTTTTCGCTGCGCTGCTCGCAGAAGAGCCGGTAGAGATCCAGAACGTACCGAAGCTGAAAGATATCGACACGACCATGAAGTTGCTCGGCCAGTTGGGCACCAAAGTGGAGCGTAACGGTTCCGTCTGGATCGATGCCAGCAACGTGAACAACTTCTCAGCACCGTATGAGCTGGTGAAAACCATGCGTGCTTCCATCTGGGCCCTTGGGCCGCTGGTGGCGCGTTTCGGTCAGGGTCAGGTTTCACTCCCGGGCGGATGCGCTATCGGCGCGCGTCCCGTCGACCTGCATATCTTTGGCCTGGAAAAGCTGGGCGCGGAGATCAAGCTGGAAGAAGGTTACGTGAAAGCGTCCGTCAATGGTCGTCTGAAAGGCGCGCACATTGTCATGGACAAAGTGAGCGTGGGCGCAACGGTGACCATCATGTCGGCTGCCACCCTGGCAGAAGGCACTACCATCATCGAAAACGCCGCGCGTGAACCGGAAATCGTGGACACCGCGAACTTCCTGGTCGCACTGGGTGCTAAGATCAGCGGGCAGGGCACGGACCGTATTACCATCGAAGGCGTTGAGCGTCTGGGTGGCGGCGTGTACCGCGTCCTGCCAGACCGTATCGAAACCGGGACCTTCCTGGTGGCGGCGGCCATTTCTGGCGGTAAGATTGTCTGCCGTAACGCACAGCCGGATACCCTGGATGCGGTGCTGGCGAAGCTGCGCGATGCGGGTGCGGACATTGAAATCGGTGAGGACTGGATAAGCCTGGATATGCACGGGCAGCGTCCTAAAGCCGTTAACGTGCGCACTGCGCCACACCCGGCCTTCCCGACGGATATGCAGGCGCAGTTCACGCTGCTGAACCTGGTGGCCGAAGGCACGGGCTTCATCACGGAAACCATCTTCGAAAACCGTTTCATGCATGTCCCGGAGCTGATCCGTATGGGTGCGCATGCTGAGATTGAAAGCAACACGGTCATCTGTCACGGCGTTGAAAAACTGTCCGGTGCGCAGGTGATGGCGACCGATCTGCGCGCGTCTGCGAGTCTGGTACTGGCAGGGTGTATTGCGGAAGGCACTACCGTTGTCGATCGTATCTACCACATTGATCGTGGTTACGAGCGCATTGAAGACAAACTGCGCGCGCTGGGTGCGAATATCGAGCGTGTGAAGGGCGAGTAATCGTTCCGGCACCCCCCTGCCAGAACAGGCCGGGGGATTGCTGTTCCTGTAAATCCCGGTGCATCAGTCCTGATGTGCTTTCTTCGTTTTGCTCTGACGCATCATGCGCGTTCTGTCGATAAATTCATGGGTAATGGGATCGTGGTAGCGTGACGGCCATATCACCCACGGATGCGTATCCAGCGCTCTCGCGATAATCAGCTCCCCCTTCGGCCATGGGCGGGTCAGTGCATTTGCCAGCGTCGACGAGCTCAACCCGTTGCGACGTGATTCGGCAGCCAGCGATGTCCCTTTTTTACGCAGTGCCGCAATAATGTCAGCAGAATGCCAGTCGATGAATTTTGTATCCATAATGCTGTCCTTGTGTTCGTTATCGTCCACGCCTTTTCGTGTGAAAAGACAGCATTACTATACTCACTTAGAACATCTGTTCTAAAAAGTTCATGTTACGAGAAGCAATATTCAGAATAAGGCATGGCTTTATACATGCGGCCTGTAACCTGATGAGCTTACACGGAAATGTAATTTACTGGCGCGTACTGGAATCTCCCTGCGGAGCGCAGGGAGACGAGGAGGGGATTAACGATCGCGCTGGACGGCGATGTGCGCGAGGCCGATTAGCGCATCACGCCATGGGCTGTCAGGAATGACCTGAATGGCGGCGATGGCTTTGTCTGCTTCTTCTTCTGCACGCTGACGCGTCCATTCCAGGGAGCCACAGACTGCCATTGTTTCCAGTACCGGTTCCAGAAGATGGCGACCATTTCCCTGCTCGATAGCTTCACGGATCATTTTCGCCTGATCCGGTGTGCCATTGTGCATCGCGTGGAGCAGCGGCAGCGTTGGCTTGCCTTCGTTCAGGTCATCACCGACGTTTTTACCGAGCGTTTCGCCATCCGCGCTGTAGTCCAGCAAATCATCAATCAGCTGGAATGCGGTACCGAGATAGCGGCCATAGTCCTGAAGCCCTTTTTCCTGCGCTTCGCTACAGCCTGCCAGAATCCCGGAGCACTGCGCGGCGGCTTCAAACAGACGTGCGGTCTTGCTGTAAATCACCCGCATGTAGTTTTCTTCGGTGATGTCCGGGTCGTTAACGTTCATCAACTGTAGGACTTCGCCTTCAGCGATAACGTTCACCGCTTCTGACATCACTTCCAGCACCTTCAGCGAGCCAAGGCTGGTCATCATCTGGAAAGCGCGGGTATAGATAAAATCCCCGACCAGAACGCTTGCTGCATTACCAAACGCGGCGTTGGCGGTGGCTTTACCCCGACGCATGTCTGATTCATCCACAACATCGTCGTGAAGCAGGGTGGCGGTGTGGATAAATTCGATCAGCGCCGCGATTGTGACGTGGGCGTTCCCCTGATAGCCAACCGCGCGTGCGGCCAGAATGGCAATCATTGGACGAATACGTTTACCGCCGCCGCTGACGATGTAATAGCCCAACTGATTGATCAGCTGAACGTCAGAGTTGAGTTGCTCCAGGATTGCTGCATTCACACCCGCCATATCTTGCGCGGTTAACTCATTGATTTTTTCTAAATTCATCGCAAAAGCCGGGCTTTTTATCCTGTTTATCCCACACGAGATGGGTACACAAAGGGTTTCGGTTTATAAATAGTATTGCTGATTGTACTGAAAAAACGGCTCAGATAAACGTTACCGTACGTGTTGTGTTTTTTTTCTTCATGTATTGATGGTAGCACTTGTCAAAGGCTCGCGTTTTGCGTAATATTCGCGCCCTATTGTGAATATTTATAGCGCACTCTGAATCATACGAGGATGTGCGCGGAAGCGGAGTTTATATGTACGCGGTTTTCCAAAGTGGTGGTAAACAACACCGAGTAAGCGAAGGTCAGACCGTTCGCCTGGAAAAGCTGGACATCGCAACTGGCGAATCTGTTGAGTTCGCAGAAGTTCTGATGATCGCAAACGGTGAAGAAGTCAAAATCGGCGTTCCTTTCGTTGATGGCGGCGTTATCAAAGCTGAAGTTGTTGCTCACGGTCGTGGCGAGAAAGTTAAAATCGTTAAGTTTCGTCGTCGTAAACACTATCGTAAGCAGCAGGGCCACCGTCAGTGGTTCACTGATGTGAAAATTACTGGCATCAGCGCCTAAGACCTGAGGAGAGATTTAAATGGCACATAAAAAGGCTGGCGGCTCCACACGTAACGGTCGCGATTCAGAAGCTAAACGCCTGGGCGTTAAGCGTTTCGGTGGCGAATCCGTTCTGGCGGGTAGCATCATCGTTCGTCAGCGTGGCACCAAGTTCCACGCGGGTACCAACGTAGGTTGCGGTCGTGACCACACTCTGTTTGCTAAAGCAGACGGTAAAGTGAAATTTGAAGTTAAAGGCCCGAACAACCGTAAATACATCAGCATCGTTGCTGAGTAAGGTTTTCTCGGTCCGGTAACGGATTAAAGCCCCGCAACGTGTTGCGGGGCTTTTTACATTGGAAACCCGGAAAATTTTCTGTAGGGAAAACGGGCATGAAGCAGCAGGCCGGCATTGGTATTCTTTTGGCGCTCACTACCGCAATGTGCTGGGGTGCACTGCCAATTGCAATGAAGCAGGTACTGGAAGTGATGGAACCGCCTACGGTGGTGTTTTATCGCTTCCTGATGGCAAGCATTGGCCTGGGCGCCATTCTGGCCGTCAAAGGTAAGCTGCCACCGCTGCGCATCTTCCGAAAACCGCGCTGGCTGGTATTACTGGCTATCGCGACGGGCGGTCTGTTCGGGAACTTCATTCTGTTCAGCTCCTCCCTGCAATATCTTAGCCCTACAGCCTCGCAGGTGATTGGGCAACTTTCACCGGTCGGCATGATGGTCGCCAGCGTCTTTATCCTTAAGGAGAAGATGCGCGGCACGCAGATCATCGGGGCAAGCATGCTGCTTTGCGGTCTGGTGATGTTCTTTAACACCAGCCTGATCGAGATTTTTACCCGCCTGACGGATTACACCTGGGGTGTCATTTTCGGGGTGGGTGCAGCAACGGTCTGGGTGAGTTATGGCGTCGCGCAAAAGGTGTTATTGCGCCGTCTTGCCTCACAGCAGATCCTCTTTTTGCTGTACACTTTGTGTACACTGGCATTATTGCCGTTAGCGAGGCCGGGTGTGATTACCCAGCTCAGCGACTGGCAACTGGCGTGCCTCATTTTTTGTGGGCTGAATACGCTGGTTGGTTATGGCGCGCTGGCGGAAGCCATGGCGCGCTGGCAGGCAGCACAGGTGAGCGCCCTAATCACGCTTACCCCGCTGTTTACGCTGTTATTTTCAGATTTGTTATCAATGGCCTGGCCCGATGTCTTCGTCAAGCCGATGCTCAACCTGTTGGGTTATCTCGGTGCGTTTGTCGTGGTTGCGGGCGCGATGTATTCCGCCATTGGTCATCGTCTCTGGGGACGTTGGCGCAAAAATGAAGCGGTTGTAATAGTCCCCCGCTCAGGCGAATGAGTTACGGAGAGTAAAATGAAGTTTGTTGATGAAGCGACGATTCTGGTCGTGGCAGGTGATGGCGGTAACGGTTGTGTAAGCTTCCGCCGTGAAAAGTATATTCCTCGTGGCGGTCCTGACGGCGGTGACGGCGGTGACGGCGGTGACGTGTGGCTGGAGGCGGATGAAAACCTCAACACGCTGATCGACTACCGTTTCGAAAAATCTTTCCGCGCCGAGCGTGGCCAGAACGGCCAGAGCCGCGACTGTACCGGTAAACGCGGTAAAGACGTGACGATCAAAGTGCCGGTGGGTACGCGTGTCATCGATCAGGGCACGGGCGAAACCATGGGTGATATGACCAAACACGGTCAGCGCCTGATGGTGGCGAAAGGCGGCTGGCACGGTCTGGGTAACAGCCGTTTCAAATCGTCCGTTAACCGTACTCCGCGTCAGAAAACGATGGGTACCCCGGGCGATAAGCGCGACCTGCAACTTGAACTGATGCTGTTGGCAGACGTAGGTATGCTGGGTATGCCAAACGCCGGTAAATCAACGTTTATCCGTGCAGTGTCTGCGGCGAAACCAAAAGTGGCGGACTATCCGTTCACTACGCTGGTGCCGAGCCTGGGCGTTGTCCGTATGGATAACGAAAAGAGCTTTGTGGTAGCTGACATCCCTGGTCTGATTGAAGGGGCGGCAGAAGGCGCCGGTCTGGGTATTCGCTTCCTGAAGCACCTTGAGCGTTGCCGCGTACTGTTGCACCTCATCGACATCGATCCGATCGACGGTTCCGATCCGGTTGAAAACGCCCGTATCATTATCGGCGAGCTGGAAAAATACAGTGAAAAACTGGCGGAAAAACCACGCTGGCTGGTGTTCAACAAGATCGACCTGATGGACAAAGCGGAAGCCGAAGCGAAGGCAAAAGCGATTGCCGAAGCGATGGGCTGGGAAGATAAGTACTATCTGATCTCTGCCGCCAGCCAGGTTGGCGTGAAAGAACTCTGCTGGGATGTAATGACCTTTATCATCGAGAATCCGATTGTTCAGGCAGAAGAAGCGAAACAGCCTGAAAAAGTCGAATTCATGTGGGATGACTACCACCGCCAGCAGCTCGAAGAGCTGGAAGCGGAAGAGGATGATGAAGACTGGGACGATGACTGGGATGAAGACGACGAAGAAGGCGTCGAGTTCATTTACAAGCACTAAGCCCTGCATAAAGCCCCTTACGGGGCTTTTTTTATCCTATCTTCGCGGGTAGCCAGCAGCTGGCGATTAAGCCGCCCTCAGCACCGTTCTCCAGCGTTAAATGACCATGATGGAGCTGCACGATACGCTGTACAATGCTCAGCCCAAGGCCGCTGCCACCGTAGCGCTGGTCGAGACGCCGGAAAGGTTCAGTAATCGACTGTCGGTGCGCCTCATCAATACCCGGCCCCTGATCGGTAACGCTGACCCGGGTACCGCCTTCCATCGCCGTTAATGCCACTTCAATGGTTGTGCCTGCCGGGCTGTAGCGGGCGGCATTCTCCAGAAGGTTCCTTAACATCAGACGTAACAGAACGGCATCTCCCTGCACCGTCAGCGTGCTTTCAGCAGGCCATATCACCGTATGCTCTTTAGCTTCATGCTCCAGTCTGAGCGGGGCAATGATAGTTTCTGTCCAGTTCACGGTATCGTAATGGCCGCTGGCCATCGCCTGGCCGGCACGCGCCAGCATCAGCAGCTGTTCTACCGTATGCATCAGCTGGTCGATACGGCTTATGAGTGGCGTGGCCTGCGGAGAACCGGACTGGGCCATCAGTTCCAGATGAAGCCTGATCCCCGCAAGCGGCGTTCGTAACTCGTGCGCCGCATCGGCGGTGAACAGGCGTTCCTGCTGGATAGTGTGGTCCAGCCGGGCGAGCAGTTGATTGAGCGACGCGGTTACTGCGCCTATCTCTTCCATATCCGAATACATCGGCAGGGGAGTCAGATTATCCGCCGAGCGGTTCGCAAGGCTGGCGCGAAGTTTGTTGAGTGGCCGGGTGATCCAGGTGACTGCCCAGAATGAGAAAAACAGGGTAAAACCGACCATCACCAGAGAAGGGACCAGCAGAGAGGCAATGGCTTCGCGGATCTCTTTTTCAACATGGTTGTTGCGCGCTTTTGCAGACAACGTTTCGTTCACCAGAAAACCGATTTGCTCGCGGCTCTCATGCCACAGCCACACCACGCTAATCAGTTGAAAAAAGAGCAGTATCACCGCCAGCAACACCATTAATCGCCGGCGCATACTGTTCATTTCTGGCTCTCCAGACGGTAACCCACGCCGCGTACGGTTTTGATACGATCTTTACCGAGCTTGCGCCGCAGATTATGAATGTGCACTTCAAGCGTGTTTGAACCCGGATCGTCCTGCCAGGAGTAGATGTCCTGTTGCAGCGTCTCACGATGCACGGTATGCCCGCTGCGCATGATCAGGCGCGTTAGCAGAGCGAACTCTTTTGGCGTCACTTCCACAGGCTGAGACTGGCGAAGCACCTGCTGGGTTTGCAGATTAAGGGTGATATCCCCGTCCGTCAGCAGGTTGTCGCTGTGGCCCTGATAGCGCCGAATCAGTGCCCGTACGCGCGCCTGTAGCTCGGCAAGGGCGAAGGGTTTTACCAGATAATCGTCAGCCCCGGAATCCAGCCCGTTAATTCTGTCTTCAATGGCATCGCGGGCGGTAAGAATCAATACGGGATTCTCGACTCCGCGACGACGCCACTGGCAGAGCAGCGTCGCGCCGTCTTTATCTGGCAGGCCCAAGTCCAGGATCACCAGGCTGTATTCTCCGCTCTGGATCAGGGCTTCTGCTTCAGCGGCCGTGGCGGCACGGTCAAGCGCATAGCCTTCATTAGCCATCGCGAGCGCAAGCCCTTCCTGTAATAACAAATCGTCTTCAACGATAAGGAGTTTCATCTCTGTTCTTCCGAGCCCGTGTCCTTTTACTGAAATGATTATGGCAGAAAGCAAGGTTCAGGCGTACTCCCTTATCCTCTGCGGTTTGTAATCCTTAATATATTCCTAATTAAATTTTATTAAATAGGGAGAACTTATAGCAAAAGTTATAATGCTGCTCTTGTACTCATCACGTCTCTGCCACTGACGTCTTATAATCAACGAGTAAGAGAATGGATTCACTCTATTTATTAATCTTTTCAGTGAGTTGCATGGTTTTTGCAACAGCGTTGTATCGGTTTAAATCTTATCAAAACGCTTATCTGTCCCTGTTCATATTCGTTATGACCGTCGGTTCGGTATTTCTGGATGGCTTTTGGGTTGTCTGCCAGTATTTTACCGGCGATGGTGTTAATGAATCTGTGCTTTACACGCTAACGACAACGATGGAAGGCGGTGAAATAAGTGATTACATCTGGCCATCTTTATTTGCATTAGTCTTATGTGCAGTGATTATTGTTATCATCCATCGTATTCTCTTTCGTGGTCAATCAGACGGTAAGCAAAGCTGGATATTTACGTTATTTTCTGTTTGCTGTAGCGCCCTCGCGCTGTTTATCTCACCGGCGTTCTCTCAGCTTAGCGGTAATACGCTCATGACGACGAAAATAGATGGTTCGGACTTTAATCAGTACTATTTTAATCAACCCGGCATTATTGAAAATCCAAAATATAATTTAGTCTATATCTATGGCGAAAGTCTGGAGCGGACCTATTTTGATCAACATGTTTTTCCCAATCTGCTTCCTGATTTGGATAAACATAGGTCCATGAGCTTGGACTTTTCTAATACTTTTCAAATGCCCGCCACCGATTTCACCATTGCGGGGATTGTAGCCTCGCAGTGCGGATTACCACTCTTTAAGCCCACTGCGTTTAATGGCCAGAATACGGTGACGAGCTTTTATCCTGAGAGCAAATGTCTGGGTGATATACTCAGCGAGTCAGGATATGAAACCTATTTCTACCAGGGGGCCAACCTTCACTTCGCGGATAAAGATGCCTTCTTTAAAGTGCATGGCATTAAGCATGCCTGGGGGTTAACCGAATCGGGGCTTAAGGATAATTTTGATGTGCAGAATAACTGGGGCCTGTATGACAGTGTTGTTATGGATAAAGCCTGGGAAAAGTTCAGTGAACTGTCCTCCTCGGGGCAGCGTTTTGCGCTTTTTGCACTCACGGTCGATACGCATCCTCCAAGAGGCTACATTTCTCCAGGATGTCGTCAGAACAGTTATTCCATCGAAGGCCATAAGGTTGATGCGCTAAGTGCCGTATTGTGTAGTCAGGAAAATATTGCACGCTTTGTACAGCGGATCCAGTCTTCGCCCTGGGCCAACAATACGATCGTTGTGCTTTCGTCGGATCACCTGGCAATGCCCAGCACGACGGTTTCCGTGGACTATCTTAATAAGCTTGAACGTCGGGATCTGTTTTTTGTGCTTGGACCAAAGATAAAAGCCGAAATTAAGTCGCAGCCAAGGAGCACGCTTGATAATGGCGCGACAGTCCTGGACCTGCTCGGTGGTGGAACGAAAATAGGCCTAGGACGAAGCTCCGCCAGTGAAAAATCGCTCACCGAAACTATACCGGAATTTAAGAATAAACTTTATGCCTGGGGGGGCAGCATTCGAGGCCTGTGGGGGATCCCGGATCGCATCGATCGTTTTACGCTGGATACGCGTAAGAATGAGATTTCATTTAGCGGTCACACCTATAGTTTGCCGATTTTGATTGATATAAAACCGAATGAGGTATTACCGGTTATTGACGATAGCAGCAGAACTCTATCGCTAAGACAATCCCTGGCATTTTTACCCGAAGGCGAACGTTTCCTGTGGGTCGATAAATGTTTTCGCCCCGCAACGCTGTGGCGTAACGATCTTTCGCTTTCTGAAAAATGGTGCGTCACGCAAGGCAAAGCCGGGGGAAAGGTGACAGTCGAGGAGGTAATGGATGAACAATACGAGGGCAACGTTAGCAGTGATGATGGTCCCACGAATTCAGCGACGTATCAGCGTGAGCAAGGGCTGCTGAAGATGAATCCCGATGAGATCCGTTATGTTTCAGATACCTTCAAGTTCAACCTCGACGGGCTACCTCTTTTCATCGAAAACGTGATGGGGCTAGGACGACAGGAGCCCTGGGGACGATGGTCAGATGCACTGACGTCGCCGTCGATATTGTTGCTGTATAAAGCCCCGTTTGTGCCCGAATTTGACGTTGAGATTGAAGCAAAAGCGTATGGCAAAAATATTGATGCACCGGTAGCGGTGAAAATCGGCGAGCAGACGCAGTATGTGCGCTTCGGTGAAAAGCCGACCCGCGTTACGCTTCGCTTTAAAGGGGATTCATACTCGCGTTTAATTATGATTACTCCGCCTGAGCCGACGCTCAGCCGTGAAGGCAGCGTATTGGGGCAAATGTACACCTCCCCGGCCAGAAAGATAGGTATCGGTCTCATTGAGGTGAAAGTCGTGCCTGTGATTTAGACCAACAAGAAATAGTGCGAGGCGGTGGCCTGCCTGGGAGCAGGCCACCGTGAACATCAGTTGTTTTGATAGATGTCCTTATAGAGCCTGCTTTCGAAACGCACCAGTGGAATACGACGATTGCGCTGGTCGGCCGGTTCGACGGCATACCCGGAGAGATACTGCACAAATGCCATGCGTTGCCCGCTGGCTGTCGTGATGAAACCGGCAAGGTTGTAAACACCCTGCAAGGAACCCGTTTTGGCTGACACTTTGCCGTCCACGCCCGCAGCGTGAAGCCCCGCGCGATACTGAAGTGAACCGTCGTGCCCGGCCAGCGGCAGCATCGTGATAAAGTTTAGCTCAGCGTCATGCTGAGCGATGTACTGCAATACCTGCATCATGGTTGCCGGCGAGATCAGGTTATGGCGCGATAAACCGGAACCATCGACGGCGATCGTATTGCCCAGATCGATACCCGCCTGCTGGCGCAGGATCTGACGTACGGCGTCAGAACCGGCCCGCCAGGTGCCCGGCACGCCAAAGCGCGCGTGCCCAATCATGCGGAACACCGTGTCGGCAATCATGTTATCCGACTTTTTCAGCATAATCTTAAGCAAATCATGCAGTGGCGCAGACTGTTTGCTGGCGATCACCGTGCCTGGCTCATTCACCTGCGTCTGGCGCAACAGCGTTCCGGTGTAGGTGATACCCGCCTGCTTCAGTTCGTCTTTGAAAATGGCCCCGGCATAGCCCGCGCCGTCCTGAATGGCGAAGGCCAGCGGCAGCGGGTCAGCCCGCTGGGTCAGGCAGCCGGTGAGCGTATAGCGGTTGAGATCGCCCGGTACCACGTCCAGCTCGCAATACTGCGCCTCCGGGGAGCCTTTCGCCAGCGTCCGTACCTGGCTGAACATCGTGACCGGGTAGTAAGAGGCAACGCGGATAAACGCTAAGTCATTGGGCTTAGGCGCGCTGTAAAGCGAAACGGAGAAGCAGTTACGGTCGACGATTGCGGCGGCTGGCGGGGCGCTAAAGCACTGCGTCATGTCATTCCACGGCCAGCCGGGCGCTTTATCGTGGCTGGCGAAAATGGAGGTGTCGATCAGGACGTTACCGTCGATTTTTGTCACGCCGGATTTTTTTAGCGCCGCTACCATGTTGCGGACATCCTGGCGCTTAAAGGTGGGATCGCCACCAAAACGGGCGATAAGATCGCCTTTTAGTTCGCCACCCGAGACGTTACCTTTGGTTTCAAGGGTGGTGGTAAAACGGAAGTCAGGCCCGAGCTGGAGCAGGGCGGCGAGGGCAGTGATCACCTTCTGGGTACTCGCAGGCAGCGCCATCTGTTGACTGTGATAGTCAATCTGGGGGGCCTGCGCGCCAACCTTCTGCACCATCAGGGCAAGGTTCGCGCCGGCGGGCAGCTGATTAATGTACTCATCAACATTCGCGGCCTGAACGGTGAACGTTATACTGGTGGTCAATCCGATGATAAAACTGGAAAATCGCATAATCTCGCGCTAACAACCCGAAAACAAACCGTCATACTACGGTGCATGGCACTGTAAAGTAAACGATGACCCATAGTGAACTTCGCGGTAAAATGCGTATCAAATTGAAAAATTGCTGCTGACCTGGGGCGTAGCTCCCGGGTCGGTTTTCTTTTTGCTTCTGGCCTGTTCAGGTGGGCTGGAGCAGGGAACACTGCTCCCAACAGGAATGTTTAAGAGGTATAACAAATGCAAGCTATTCCGATGACCTTACGTGGTGCCGAAAAACTGCGCGAAGAGCTGGATTTTTTGAAATCCGTACGTCGCCCTGAAATCATCGCCGCTATCGCGGATGCGCGTGAGCATGGCGACCTGAAAGAGAATGCTGAATACCACGCGGCGCGTGAGCAGCAGGGCTTCTGCGAGGGGCGCATCAAAGATATCGAAGCGAAACTGTCCAATGCGCAGGTTATCGATATCACTAAAATGCCCAACAACGGTCGCGTGATCTTCGGCTCTACCGTCACCGTCCTGAATCTGGACAACGACGAAGAGCAAACCTACCGCATCGTGGGTGATGACGAAGCGGACTTCAAACAGAACCTGATTTCGGTGAACTCCCCGATTGCTCGCGGCCTGATTGGCAAAGAGCAGGACGATGTTGTGACAATCCGCACCCCGGGCGGCGAAGTGGAATACGAAATTATTAAGGTTGAATACCTGTAATTCGCTTCTCTTCTAAGATGTTGATACATTGTAAAGAAAAGAAAAAGGCCGCATAGCGGCCTTTTAACAACTCAAGGAGCATGGCATTTTGCTCGCCTGCTGAAAGAAATCCCTCGTTTCACACAGAAAATGTGATTGATTCAGGATATCCTTAACGTGGCAGCGAGATTTTACGCTCTTTAGATGGGCGATAGAGCACCAGCGTTTTACCGATGACCTGTACATTACAGGCGCCGGTTTCGCGCACGATGGCTTCCACGATCAGGTTTTTAGTGTCTCTGTCTTCAGAGGCGATTTTCACCTTGATCAGCTCGTGGTGTTCCAGCGCTTGTTCAATCTCGGCAAGCACCCCTTCGGTCAAACCATTGTTGCCAAGCATCACTACAGGCTTGAGCGGATGTGCCAGACCTTTAAGGTGCTGTTTTTGTTTAGTACTCAGATTCATCGTATATTTTTGCTTACGTTGGGATTGAAAACGGTTCATTCTACCGCCATCTCCCTAATATCGCCAAATAGCTGCGTAGAAATTTACGTCACAGGCAAGCAACGATGAACCAGGACGGAAATGTTAAATGACAGGTAAAAAGCGTTCTGCCAGCTCCAGCCGCTGGCTTCAGGAACACTTTAGCGATAAATATGTTCAACAGGCGCAGAAAAAGGGGTTGCGTTCCCGCGCCTGGTTTAAACTTGATGAAATACAGCAAAGTGACAAACTTTTTAAACCGGGAATGACGGTAGTCGACCTCGGTGCGGCACCTGGCGGATGGTCCCAGTATGCGGTTACGCAGATCGGCGGAACGGGACGAATCATCGCATGCGATCTTTTACCAATGGATCCCATCGTTGGTGTCGACTTCCTTCAGGGCGACTTTCGTGATGAATTAGTGCTTAAAGCATTACTTGATCGTGTTGGTGACAGCAAGGTCCAGGTTGTCATGTCGGATATGGCACCAAATATGTGCGGAACACCGGCGGTGGATATCCCCCGCGCCATGTATCTGGTGGAGCTAGCGTTAGAAATGTGTCGTGATGTACTAGCGCCTGGTGGTAGTTTTGTTGTGAAGGTGTTTCAGGGCGAAGGTTTCGAGGAGTATCTTAAGGAAATTCGCTCCCTGTTTGCGAAGGTCAAAGTTCGTAAGCCGGACTCTTCCCGGGCCCGTTCCCGTGAAGTGTATATTGTAGCGACCGGGCGAAAATGATAACCGGGAGATTTCAGACGAAAGTTTGAATGAAACTGGATATAGAGTATCCTGACGCTGTTTTTAACACAGTTGTAATGTGAGGTTAATCCCTTGAGTGACATGGCGAAAAACCTAATACTCTGGCTGGTCATTGCCGTTGTGCTGATGTCAGTATTCCAGAGCTTTGGGCCCAGCGAGTCGAATGGCCGCAAGGTGGATTATTCTACCTTCCTGCAAGAGGTCAATCAGGACCAGGTTCGCGAAGCGCGTATCAACGGACGTGAGATCAACGTTACCAAGAAAGATAGTAACCGTTACACGACTTACATCCCGGTGAACGATCCTAAGCTGCTTGATAACCTTCTGACCAAAAACGTCAAAGTGGTAGGCGAGCCGCCAGAAGAACCAAGCCTGCTGGCTTCTATCTTCATTTCCTGGTTCCCGATGCTGCTTCTTATTGGCGTCTGGATCTTCTTTATGCGCCAGATGCAGGGCGGCGGTGGCAAAGGTGCCATGTCGTTCGGTAAGAGCAAGGCGCGTATGCTAACGGAAGACCAGATCAAGACCACCTTTGCTGACGTTGCAGGCTGTGACGAAGCGAAAGAAGAGGTCGGTGAACTGGTTGAATACCTGCGCGAGCCGAGCCGTTTCCAGAAACTGGGCGGTAAGATCCCGAAAGGCGTCCTGATGGTCGGCCCTCCGGGTACCGGTAAAACCCTTTTGGCGAAAGCCATTGCGGGTGAAGCGAAGGTGCCCTTCTTTACTATTTCAGGTTCTGACTTCGTTGAAATGTTCGTGGGTGTCGGTGCATCTCGTGTGCGTGACATGTTCGAGCAGGCCAAGAAAGCAGCACCGTGCATCATCTTCATCGATGAAATCGACGCCGTAGGCCGCCAGCGTGGCGCAGGCCTGGGTGGTGGTCACGATGAACGTGAGCAGACCCTGAACCAGATGCTGGTTGAGATGGACGGCTTCGAAGGTAACGAAGGTATTATCGTTATCGCGGCAACTAACCGTCCGGACGTCCTCGACCCTGCGCTGCTGCGTCCAGGTCGTTTCGACCGTCAGGTTGTGGTCGGTCTGCCGGATGTTCGTGGTCGTGAACAGATTCTGAAAGTGCACATGCGTCGCGTACCGCTGGCGCCAGATATCGACGCGGCCATCATTGCGCGCGGTACTCCAGGCTTCTCCGGTGCAGACCTGGCTAACCTGGTCAACGAAGCTGCACTGTTCGCCGCTCGCGGTAACAAGCGCGTGGTGTCCATGGTGGAGTTCGAGAAAGCGAAAGACAAAATCATGATGGGTGCGGAACGTCGCTCCATGGTGATGACGGAAGCGCAGAAAGAGTCCACGGCGTATCACGAAGCAGGTCACGCGATTATTGGCCGCCTGGTGCCGGAACACGATCCGGTACACAAGGTAACGATTATTCCGCGCGGTCGTGCACTGGGTGTGACCTTCTTCCTGCCTGAAGGCGACGCGATCAGCGCCAGCCGTCAGAAGCTGGAAAGCCAGATTTCAACCCTGTACGGGGGTCGTCTGGCGGAAGAGATTATCTACGGTGCGGAACATGTTTCCACCGGTGCGTCGAACGACATTAAAGTGGCGACAAACCTGGCGCGTAACATGGTGACGCAGTGGGGCTTCTCCGACAAACTCGGTCCGCTGCTGTATGCAGAGGAAGAGGGCGAAGTGTTCCTGGGCCGCTCTGTGGCGAAAGCGAAACATATGTCCGATGAAACGGCACGTATCATCGACCAGGAAGTGAAAGCGCTGATTGAGCGTAACTACGCTCGCGCCCGTCAGATCCTGAACGACAATATGGACATCCTGCATTCGATGAAAGATGCGCTCATGAAATATGAGACCATCGATGCTCCGCAGATTGACGACCTGATGGCTCGCCGCGAAGTGCGTCCGCCAGCAGGCTGGGAAGACCCAGGTGCGTCTAACAATTCTGACAACAATGGCACCCCGCGTGCGCCGCGTCCGGTCGATGAACCGCGTACGCCAAACCCGGGCAACACCATGTCAGAGCAGTTGGGCGACAAGTAAGTCACTGCTGTTGAAGCGTTTGTCTGTACCTCAAACCCTGGAGCTTGCTCCGGGGTTTTTTCTTATCTGTTTAACCATATTAATTCCAGGGAATTCACCATGAAACTCTTCGCCCAGGACTCGCATCTCGACCTTTCACATCCGCATGTGATGGGGATCCTGAACGTCACGCCTGATTCCTTCTCTGACGGCGGCACGCATAACTCGCTCATCGACGCGGTTAAGCACGCGAATTTAATGATCAACGCGGGTGCTACCATCATTGACGTTGGCGGGGAATCAACGCGGCCTGGCGCGGCGGACGTTTCGGTGGAAGAAGAGCTGGCGCGCGTGGTGCCGGTGGTGGAAGCTATCGCCCAGCGCTTTGAAGTGTGGATCTCCGTGGATACCTCTAAACCCGAAGTGATCCGTGAAGTGGCGAGAGTGGGCGCTCACATTATCAATGATATTCGTTCGCTGACCGAGCCGGGCGCGATTGAAGCCGCCGCGGAAACCGGGCTACCGGTGTGTCTGATGCATATGCAGGGCCAGCCGAAGACAATGCAGGAGGCACCAAAGTATGAAGATGTGTTTGCTGACGTCAGCCGCTTCTTTATTGAGCATATCGAACGTTGTGAACGTGCGGGTATCGCAAAAGAGAAATTGCTGCTCGACCCGGGCTTCGGTTTCGGTAAAAATCTCTCCCACAATTACGCGTTGCTTGCGCGCTTATCAGAATTTCATCAGTTCGGCCTGCCACTGCTGGTGGGAATGTCGAGAAAATCGATGATTGGTCAGTTACTGAATGTTGGGCCGAGCGAACGTCTGAGCGGCAGTCTGGCCTGCGCGGTGATTGCCGCGATGCAAGGTGCACACATCATTCGTGTCCATGACGTAAAAGAAACAGTAGAAGCCATGCGTGTGGTGGAAGCCACACTGGCAGCGAAGGAAAACAAACGCTATGAGTAATCGTAAATATTTTGGTACCGATGGCATCCGTGGGCGCGTAGGCGATGCGCCAATTACCCCTGACTTTGTCCTGAAGCTCGGCTGGGCGGCGGGTAAGGTACTGGCGCGTCATGGATCCCGTAAGATCATTATTGGGAAAGACACCCGTATTTCGGGTTATATGCTGGAGTCCGCGCTGGAAGCCGGGCTGGCGGCGGCGGGGCTTTCAGCTTCCTTTACGGGTCCAATGCCGACCCCTGCTGTTGCCTATCTGACCCGCACCTTCCGTGCGGAAGCGGGTATCGTCATTTCAGCTTCTCATAACCCGTTTTATGACAACGGTATCAAATTCTTCTCCATCGACGGCACCAAGCTGCCGGATGACGTAGAAGAGGCGATTGAAGCGGAAATGGAAAAAGAGATCACCTGCGTCGACTCCGCTGAGCTGGGTAAAGCAAACCGTATCGTCGATGCCGCAGGCCGCTACATTGAATTCTGCAAAGGCACTTTCCCGAATGAACTGAGTCTGGCACACCTTAAAATTGTGGTGGACTGTGCAAACGGTGCGACTTACCACATTGCGCCGAATGTTTTCCGCGAGCTGGGCGCGAAAGTGATCACCATCGGCTGCGAGCCGGACGGGCTAAACATCAACGAAGAAGTCGGGGCGACAGACGTGCGTGCCTTGCAGGCGCGCGTGCTGGCTGAAAAAGCCGATCTGGGTATCGCCCTGGACGGCGACGGCGACCGCGTGATCATGGTTGACCACGAAGGTAACAAGGTCGATGGCGATCAGATCCTCTACATCATTGCCCGTGAAGGCCTGCGTCAGGGCCAACTGCGTGGCGGTGCGGTGGGCACGCTGATGAGCAATATGGGTCTGGAGCTGGCGCTGAAACAGCTGGGTATTCCGTTTGTGCGCGCGAAAGTGGGCGACCGCTACGTGCTGGAAAAATTGCAGGAGAAAGGCTGGCGTATTGGCGCGGAAAACTCCGGCCACGTGATCCTGCTCGATAAAACCACCACCGGTGACGGCATTGTGGCGGCGCTTCAGGTGGTTGCCGCGATGGCGCGTAACCACATGAGTCTGCACGATCTTTGCAGCGGCATGAAAATGTTCCCGCAGATCCTGGTGAACGTGCGTTTCACTGCCGGTAAAGGCGATCCGCTGGAAAATGATAACGTGAAAGCGGTAATGGCAGAGGTTGAAGCTGCGCTTGGCAGCCGCGGTCGCGTCCTGCTGCGTAAGTCAGGTACTGAACCATTGATCCGCGTAATGGTGGAAGGTGAGGATGAAGCGCAGGTGACCGAATTTGCGCATCGAATCGCAGATGCGGTGAAAGCGGCGTAATCAGGCGACTGAGCACGTTTAAAAGAGGGCGACACGATTCGCCCTTTTTTACTTACATATAGTTATTTAATATATGATTAATTTAATAAATACATCACGCAGGTAAATAT
>NZ_JADBQL010000009.1:0-67287 GCF_014895905.1 Enterobacter cloacae complex sp. P15RS
CCAACTGAGCTAACGACCCACTTTTGCGCTGCTTTCACGTTGTTTGATATCCCGTGGCAACGGCGGCATATATTACTGATTTAAGAATTCTGCGCAACAAAAATTTCGATGAAGATCACTTAACTGCTTAGGAATCATGCTGCACGACCAGAAATAACGCGATTTCTGGTCATGCGGTAATCAACCCATCGAACTTAAACGTTTTTGCGCTTGTTTGGCGCCGTCGGTGCCCGGGAATTTAGCAACCACCTGCTGATAAACCGCTTTGGCTTTAGCCGTGTCGCCTTTGTCCTGCATGATCACGCCAACTTTAAACATCGCATCCGGCGCTTTCGGTGATTTCGGGTAATTTTTCACCACAGAGGCAAAATAAAACGCCGCATCATCCTTTTTACCCTTGTTGTAATTCAACTGACCCAGCCAGTAGTTCGCATTGGGCTGGTAAGTGGAATCAGGGTACTTCTTCACGAAGTTCTGAAACGCAACGATAGCATCGTCCTGGCGCGATTTGTCCTGCACAAGGGCAATGGCCGCGTTATAGTCCGTATTCGCGTCACCGCTCTGTACAGGCGCTCCAGACGACGCTGAGGCATCTTCCGCAGGTGCAGGCGTCGCCGCACCGCTTTGATCGCCTGCTGCGGGCTGTGCAGCCGCACCGCCGCTGCTCAGGCTATCCATCTGCGACAAAATTTGCTTCTGGCGCTCCACAACCTGATTAAGCTGATACTGACTCTCCTGGATCTGACCGCGAAGGGAATCGATATCGTTCTGGTTGTCGGAAAGTTGCTGCTGGAGTTGAGTTAAAAGCTGACTGTGAGCGTTAGAAATACGCTCGAGCTGAGTGACCCGGTCTTCTACCGAGCCTGAGCCGACACTACTGATTGGTGCCTGAGCAAAAGCGGCCCAGGGGGCCGCTATTCCAACCAGTAACGACAGACTCATCAGATGATGTCCGAAGTTACTGCTCATGCAATTCTCTTAGTAAACGAGTACGGCACGACGGTTTTTGGAGTAAGCCGCTTCGTCGTGACCCAGTACTGCTGGTTTTTCTTTACCGTAAGAAACGATGGAGATCTGGTCAGCAGAAACGCCTTTACCCTGGAGGTACATTTTAACAGCGTTTGCACGACGTTCACCCAGGGAGATGTTGTACTCTGGGGTACCACGTTCGTCCGCATGACCTTCTACGGTGACTTTGTAAGACGGGTTGCTACGCAGGAAGTTTGCGTGCGCATCCAGCATTGCAGCGAAGTCAGAACGGATGTCGTATTTATCCAGATCGAAGTAAACGATGTTGTTCTGCTGTAACTGCTGCATCTGAAGACGCGCTTGCTCTTCAGAAGACATATTGCCATTGCCGTTAGCGTCCATACCGGTGCCGGCACCCATCATGCCTTCGCCGCTCTGGTCATTGCTTGCGTTCTTGTTAGAAGAACACGCTGCGATTGCCATTACAGGCAGAGCGATCATCAGCCCCTTCAGCACTTTGTTCAGTTGCATTTCTAAGATTCCTTTAGTAATCAATTAATTATTATTACAGATACGGCGACCAGGCAGGTGATTTTACCTGTCCATCAGTTGCCGGAAGACGCGCTTTGAAACGCCCATCTGTAGAAACCAGATTCAGCACGGATCCCATCCCCTGAGAAGAGCTGTAGATTACCATGGTGCCGTTAGGTGCCAGACTTGGCGTTTCATCCAGGAACGTTGACGACAGTATTTGTACGCCTCCCGTTACCAGATCTTGTTTGGCAATGTGCTGCTGACCACCCGCAGTGCTGACCATTACCATTGTTTTACCATCGGCACTGACGTCAGCATCCTGGTTCTGAGAACCTTCCCAGGTAATGCGCTGCGCTGCTCCGCCGTTGATATTCATTTTATAAACTTGTGGACGACCGGCCTGGTCAGACGTAAAGGCCAGATTCTGGCTGTCCGGGAACCAGGTTGGCTCCGTGTTGTTGCTACGACCATCGGTTACCTGGCGGATCTGGCCAGAGCCAATGTCCATGACGTACAGGTTCAGGCTACCGGTTTTAGACAGGGCAAACGCCAGTTTAGTCCCGTCCGGAGAGAACGCAGGCGCACCGTTGTGACGCGGGAATGACGCAACCTGACGCACAGCGCCGTTAGACAGCGTCTGGATAACCAGCGCGGAACGGCCGCTCTCGAAGGTCACGTACGCCAGCTTGGAGCCGTCAGGAGACCATGCCGGAGACATCAGCGGCTGCGGAGAACGGTGCACGGTGAACTGGTTGTAACCATCGTAGTCAGAGACGCGCAGCTCATAAGGGAACTGGCCGCCGTTGGTCTGCACAACGTACGCGATACGGGTACGGAACGCACCTTTAATCCCGGTCAGCTTCTCAAACACTTCGTCACTCGCCGTGTGGCCTGCATAACGCAGCCACTGCTTGTTCACTTTATAAGTGTTTTGAGCCAGAACGGTACCCGGCGCACCGCCGGTATCCACCAGCTGATACGCAACGTTATAGCCGCCGTCTGGTGCAGGCGTAACCTGGCCGACAACTACCGCATCAATCCCCAGCGCAGACCACGCAGCAGGCTGAACGTCCTGCGCAGTACCCGGCTGCTGCGGCAGACGAGAACGATCTAACGGGTTAAATTTACCGCTGTTACGCAGGTCAGCTGCAACAATGCCGCCAATATCTTCAGGCGCAGCGCCCGGGCCTGCCCACTGGAACGGAACGACACCGATTGGACGCGCTGAGTCCACCCCCTGGGTGATCTCAATGCGTACTTCTGCGTGCAGTACAGCTGCCCACAGCATTAAAAAACTAACTGCTACACGTAATGCCTGCTTCATCATATCTCCCTTATCTGGGTAACCTTACCCACGATAATTTAGCAGAATGTTAACAAACCCAAATAGACAAAACTACTTATCCTGTTTACGACCATAGACTGTTTTTCAGACTTCCGTTAGAAGAGTTGATTACAGCTTAAAGTCCAGTTTGGCATCTTTTATCTTTTCATAAACAGCCTCGCTAGGCGGTTTAGGAATGTTCGCCGATCTGGCTGCGGCCAGTGCAGCCTGACAGAGCGCAGGATCGCCCCCTTCAGACGTCACGCTTTTCAACCTGCCGTCTGGCGCAAGATTGATGTGCAGTACGCACTGCTTGCCCTGATACAGGCCTGCATCAAAGAGTCGGCTCTGAATCGCAACCTGGATCTGCTTGGCATAAGCGCTGATATCTGCACCTGTTGCCCCACCGTTGGCTCCGGAGGTACCGCTGTCTTTTGACGGCTGTCCATTTCCTTTGGCCCCACCGCCCGTTTTCGGTGCATTCTTACCGGAGCTCAGGTCACCCAGCAGGTCGTCTACACCGGCGGCAGCGGCAGCTTTCTCAGCGGCTGCGGCCTTTTTAGCCGCGGCTTTTTCGGCAGCCGCTTTTTTATCGGCAGCGGCTTTCTCAGCGGCTGCTTTTTTATCAGCGGCAGCTTTTTCCGCAGCGGCGGCTTTTTCTGCCGCAGCTTTCTCGGCGGCGGCCGCTTTTTTCGCAGCATCAGCAGCCGCTTTCTTCTCGGCTTCCTGGGCAGCTTTCTTCGCGGCTTCCGCTTCGGCTTTCTTCTGTGCGTCGGCAGCCGCTTTTTTCGCCGCTTCCGCTTCCGCTTTCTTCTTCGCGTCAGCAGCCGCTTTCTTCGCCGCTTCCGCTTCCGCTTTCTTCTGAGCATCAGCAGCCGCTTTCTTCGCGGCTTCTGCGGCTAACTTAGCCTGAGCATCTGCCTTCGCCTTCGCGTCTGCTGCGGCTTTGGCTGCCGCCTCTTCCGCCTGCTTCTGCTGTTCCTGGGCTTGCTTCGCTGCGGCTTCAGCCTGTTTCTGCTGCTCCGCCTGCTCTTTCGCCGCTTCCTGCGCCTGCAAACGTTCTTTCTCAAGCTGCTTCAGACGTTCCTGCTCGGCGGCCTGCTTTTCACGCAACTCTTCCGCCTGCTGTTGCGCCTGTTTTTCACGCTGTTCTTCCGCGCGCTTTGCGCTCGCCTGCTGCTGTTGCTGACGATTATAGTTCTGCACTACCGCACCGGGATCTACCATGACGGCGTCGATGGATGAGCCTCCACCACCGCCCGATGCATCAATGTGCTCATCGAACGAACTCCAGATCAGCGCTGCAAAAAGAATCACGTGCAGCACTGCGGAGACGATTATCGCTCGCTTAAGCTTGTCGTTCTGTTCGGTTGCCTTTGACACTATCGGTTCCCAAAAACTACGCAGATGATCAAATAGGCTGAGTCATTAAGCCAACTGACTTAACGCCCGCGCTATGTAGCAAGTTCAGCGCTTTGATAATTTCATCATATGGTACGTCTTTCGCACCACCGATTAAGAAGACCGTCTTCGGATTTGACTCCAGGCGTCGTTGCGCTTCAGCAATAACCTGCTCTGGCGGGAGCTGATCCATACGATCTTTCTCCACCACCACGCTGTACTGCCCTACGCCGGAAACCTCAATGATGACCGGAGGATCGTCATTGGTGCTTACCGCCTGTGATTCTGTCGCATCCGGCAGATCAACTTCCACGCTCTGGGTGATGATGGGCGCTGTCGCCATAAAGATCAGCAGCAGCACCAGCAGCACGTCCAGTAACGGAACGATATTGATTTCGGACTTGAGCTCGCGACGACCTCGTCCACGCGATCTGGCCATGGTTTACCCCTTGTTGCTCTCGGTGCTGGTAAACGCCTGACGATGCAGAATCGCGGTGAACTCTTCCATAAAGTTGTCGTAGTTCAGTTCCAGTTTGTTCACGCGCTGGTTCAGACGGTTGTACGCCATCACCGCCGGAATTGCGGCGAACAGACCGATTGCGGTCGCGATCAGTGCTTCTGCGATACCCGGTGCAACCATCTGCAACGTCGCCTGCTTCACCGCGCCCAGCGCGATAAAGGCGTGCATGATCCCCCACACCGTACCAAACAGGCCGATATACGGGCTGATGGAACCCACAGTGCCGAGGAACGGAATATGCGTTTCAAGATTTTCCAGTTCGCGGTTCATGGAGATGCGCATCGCACGCGACGCACCTTCTACTACGGCTTCCGGCGCATGGCTGTTAGCACGGTGTAAGCGAGCGAACTCTTTGAAACCACTATAGAAAATTTGTTCGGAGCCTGAAAGGCTATCACGGCGTCCCTGGCTTTCCTGATACAGACGAGAAAGCTCGATACCCGACCAGAACCTATCTTCAAACGCTTCGGCTTCGCGGCCAGCGGCATTGAGGATACGCGTTCTCTGGATGATGATGGCCCAGGATGCGATTGAAAAACCAATCAAAATCAACATGATAAGTTTAACCAGAAGGCTTGCCTTCAGGAACAAATCAAGGATATTCATGTCAGTCACTGCTTAAACTCCGCGACAATAGACTTAGGAAGCGCACGAGGCTTCATTATGGTTGGATCAACACAGACAATCAGGACTTCAGCTGAGTTCAGTACCGTGTTCTCTGCATTGACTATCCGCTGCGTGAAAACCAGTGAAGTTCCGCGCATTGATGTAATTTCTGTTTGGACTTCGAGCATATCGTCGAGTCTGGCAGGCGCAAAATACTCAAGCGTCATCTTGCGTACCACAAAGGCAACTCGCTCAGCCAACAGCACCTGTTGACTAAAGTGATGATGGCGCAGCATCTCTGTGCGTGCCCGTTCATAAAAAGCAACGTAGCTGGCGTGGTAGACCACACCACCGGCATCGGTATCTTCGTAGTAGACACGTACCGGCCATCGAAACAGCGTTGTATTCACTTTACATCCCGGTAATACAAGAAAAGTTGGAGCTTTCAAACTTCGCTACTATACGCGCGGGAATGATGGTTTGGAATGGGGGAAAGTAAACGGAGAGTAAATTTTTATGGGCTCGGGTAAGCCCATATCGTTAACGGACATTTCTTATTCAGAAGAAGAAGAAAATCAAACCGGCGAGGAGTACCAGATCGGCAATCAGCGGGCAGAAGATGCCCTGCCAGTGAAGCGCTTTCGGACGAAAGCCAACGCCGTGAATGACCCCTGCACACACCGCCCACATAATCAGGAAGCCGTGCCAGATCTCAAGCTCGCTGGTTTTTGCCGCGAAGCGCGACGGGTCCCAGAAAATACAGCCCGCCAGCAGTAATGCCATAATGAGGGAAAGCGCCCTCAGGGGGCGCTTATCCATTACCGCATATAACGTTGCGATAATGTTCATTAGTGCTTTTCTTCACCTGCTTTGGACGCTTCAACATGCTCAAGCGCCAGGGCTGTGATGACACCAAATGCACAGGCAAGAAGCGTCCCTAAAATCCATGCGAAATACCACATATTCAGCTCCTTACTTAGTACATAGAGTGGGTGTTGCTTTCGATATGTTCTTTGGTAATACGACCGAACATTTTCCAGTAACACCAGCTGGTGTAGAGCAGGATAATCGGTACGAATACGCAAGCAACATACGTCATCAGGTTCAGCGTCAGCTGGCTGGAGGTTGCATCCCACATGGTCAGGCTAGCATTCATCATGGTGCTGGACGGCATCACGAATGGGAACATCGCAATACCCGCGGTCAGGATGATGCACGCCAGCGTCAGGGAGGAGAACACGAACGCCAGAGCGCCTTTCTCCAGACGAGACGTCAGCACGGTCAGCAGCGGCAGCAGCACACCCAGAGCCGGGATAGCCCACAGCGCAGGGGTAGTGTTGAAGTTCACCAGCCATGCACCAGCCTGACGCGCCACTTCTTTGGTCAGCGGGTTAGACGGTGCAGTATGGTTGATCGCGGAGGTCACCACGTAACCATCAATACCGTACACCACCCACACGCCTGCCAGAGCGAAGCAGACCAGCGTCACCAGCGCTGCAACCTGCGCGGTTGCGCGGGAACGCAGGTGCAGTTCACCCACGGTACGCATCTGAAGGTAGGTTGCGCCCTGGGTGATGATCATCGCCACGCTCACCACGCCCGCCAGCAGACCAAACGGATTCAGCAGCTGGAAGAAGTTACCGGTGTAGAACAGACGCATATATTCGTCGACGTGGAACGGTACGCCCTGCAACAGGTTACCGAACGCCACACCAATGACCAGCGGTGGAACGAAGCTACCAATGAAGATGCCCCAGTCCCACATGTTACGCCAGCGGGTGTCTTCAATCTTGGAACGGTAGTCAAAACCTACCGGACGGAAGAATAAAGAGGCCAGCACCAGAATCATCGCCACATAGAAGCCGGAGAACGCAGCCGCGTAGACCATCGGCCAGGCAGCGAACAGCGCGCCGCCTGCGGTGATCAGCCACACCTGGTTACCGTCCCAGTGCGGGGCGATGGAGTTAATCATGATTCGACGCTCGGTGTCATTACGACCGAGGAAACGGGTGAGCATGCCCACGCCCATGTCGAAACCATCGGTGACCGCAAATCCAATCAGCAGAACGCCGATCAGCAGCCACCAGACAAAACGCAATACTTCATAATCGATCATTTGATGACTCCTGTCTTAGCGTGCCGGCTGAGTCGTCACAGCAGACTGCTCGTAGTGGTAGCGACCGGTTTTCAGGCTGCTTGGGCCAAGGCGCGCGAACTTGAACATCAGGAACAGTTCAGCCACCAGGAACAGGGTGTACAGACCGCAAATGAGCAGCATGGAGAAGATCAGGTCGCCTGCGGTCAGGGAGGAGTTCGCTACCGCGGTTGGCAGCACCTCACCAATTGCCCACGGCTGACGGCCATACTCCGCGACAAACCAGCCGGACTCGATTGCAATCCATGGCAGCGGAATGCCGTACAGCGCCGTGCGCAGCAGCCATTTTTTCTCGCCGATGCGGTTACGAATGACGGACCAGAACGAGGCCGCGATGATCAGCAGCATAATAATGCCGCAACCGACCATGATGCGGAACGCAAAGTACAGCGGCGCAACGCGTGGAATGGAGTCTTTGGTTGCCATCTGAATCTGCTCTTCCGTCGCGTCGGAGACGTTCGGGGTATAGCGTTTCAGCAGCAGGCCGTAGCCCAGGTCTTTCTTCACGTCGTTAAAGCGATCGCGAACGGCCTGGTCGGTAGAACCGGCGCGCAGCTGTTCCAGCAGCGAGTAGGCTTTCATCCCGTTACGGATACGCTCTTCATGCTGCACCATCAGATCTTTCAGGCCAGTGACCTGTTTGTCGACGGAGCGCGTTGCGATAATACCCAGAGCGTAAGGAATTTGAATGGCGAAGCGGTTTTCCTGCGCATCCTGGTCAGGCACGCCGAACAGGGTAAACGCGGCAGGCGCCGGCTGGGTTTCCCATTCCGCTTCAATCGCGGCCAGCTTGGTTTTCTGCACGTCGCCCATTTCGTAACCGGATTCATCACCCAGAACAATAACGGACAGAATCGCCGCCATGCCGAAGCTTGCAGCGATAGCAAAGGAGCGTTTCGCAAAGGCGAAGTCACGACCGCGCAGCATATAGTAGGAGCTGATGCCCAGCACGAACATCGCGCCACAGACGTAGCCAGACGCCACGGTGTGGACGAATTTCACCTGAGCAACCGGGTTCAGGACGAGTTCAGCGAAGCTGACCATCTCCATACGCATGGTTTCGAAGTTGAAATCAGACGCGATGGGGTTTTGCATCCAGCCGTTCGCCACCAGGATCCACAGCGCGGACAGGTTGGAGCCTAATGCCACCAGCCAGGTTACCGCCATATGCTGGACTTTACCCAGACGGTCCCAACCGAAGAAGAACAGACCTACAAAGGTGGATTCGAGGAAGAAGGCCATCAGACCTTCAATGGCCAGCGGCGCACCAAAAATATCCCCAACGTAGTGGGAATAGTAAGACCAGTTAGTCCCGAACTGGAACTCCATGGTCAGACCGGTTGCCACGCCCAGCGCAAAGTTGATGCCAAACAACTTGCCCCAGAACTTGGTCATATCTTTATAAATCTGTTTGCCGGAGAGGACGTAAACCGTTTCCATGATCGCCAGCAGGAACGCCATACCCAGCGTCAGCGGCACAAACAGGAAGTGGTACATCGCGGTCAAGGCAAACTGTAAGCGCGACAGTTCGACTACGTCTAACATTATGACTCCTTGCTCATCGCATGAAGACTCCGAGAGTGAACCCCGTTAGATAAGGATCCACACGCATGCCCCAATACAAAGTTATCTGCGTCCCTTCTTCGTTGCTTATTCTCCGGAGGGGGAAAAAGCAACGATGAAAGGTTACAAATACGTTAAGAAAAAACCAAATTGATCCCGTAAATATAATACGCTGCAAAACCCTTACAATAAACAGGTTTTTATTCGAACAGATTTACGTTTTTCGACGGCGATCAATTTATAGCAAAATTACCACTTTTCGGCCATTTTGATCGGGAACAATTTAACGCCTTTTGGAGCCTTTTTCCAAGCATTAAACATTGATTTAAATCAAAAATGCCGACATCTGTTAACGATGTTTCTTTGTGGTATGCATAGTAAAGACCTTGTTAATGACATGTATATTTTTAGGCGCGCGGCGTTATAAAAGGCAGAAGAGAATATAAACAGTTGTGATTTTTATTAACGCGACAGGAAAATCGTATTTTGTGGACGACGAAACATATTCTGTTATCCGCTTCACAGTATTTTTTTATTACTTTGCCATCAGAATAAATGATTACATTTTATTCACCTTTAGCAGCATTAAAATTAACACCCCTGTGTGACTTTTTAATGAAAAAAAAGGCCGCACCCCCTGCGACCTTTTGTTAAGCCAGGTATTACCTCTCTATCCTGACGCTAAAGGTTCGGGACTGGCACGGACGGAACGGACCAGAAATGCCCGCACTCTCCTCCCCTGCCGCGTCGGGCATCTCATTCATGTCCGTTTCGCAACAGGCCAGCACCACGCGGTTCACTGACAGGGCAACGTCGCAGGATTGCGTCTCGGACGGGTTGTAGAGACGCACTATCATCTCGTCACGATCTTCTGCTTTCTTCAGCGCGCTGAGCACGCATCCGTTTGGCGAAAGCGTTAACAGACTGTAGCTGCCGGGCGTGGTGAAGGCGGTGCGGTTAAGCTTCATCGCATCCCAGGGGATTTTGTTGTAACAGTGCACCGGCGTTAACCACGACTTCGCCTGCTGCGCAACGCCGGCACTCACGGGCGTGCCGGTAAACGTGAACAGGCTGAAGCGACAGCGTAGCTGGCCCCGCACCTGCGAATCCGGCACCGGCATTTTGATCCCGGACGGCCTGCCCGGGCGCAAAAGTAAATCCTCTTTTCCAAGCAGCCCCACGCCGCGAAGCAACGTCAGGGCAAATGTTTTTTGACGCTCGCCGGTCACCTCAAATTCGCGCAACCCTTCGGTGAACAGCGCCATCCCGTTACGCCGTTCCTGGAGCACCGCGTAGTTGAGCAGGTTCCACACCGGCAGCGGCGCTTCCTTCCATCCTTCCTCCTGCCAGTTCGCCATCGCTTCATCCCGTACGGGGCGCGTCAGCGAACCGAACTGTGTATCGGCCAGTACTGCCTCCGTGGTGAACGGCGTCGGGATCAGCACCCGCACGCGATGGTCATCCGCGTGATTGCCGAGACGCGCCTCAACGTCGATACGCCGGCTGTTATGGCCGAGCGTGACCGTCAGTTCTGCCTCAAGCATCCCCGTCAGCTGACGCGCAGAACGTTCGGCGAGATTCGCCGGCACCGCCATGCGATGGCGGATCACCGCCCTGCTCTGCCAGGCCTCGTGGATCACCTCAACGTCGTGCTCGCCCTGCGCGGAAGTGAGCCGCCACTCTTCCCGAGAGGGCGAGTAGTCGTACTCATCGCCATCATCCGAGCTCTCTTCTATTTCCAGCGCGCGGTCATAAATCAGCCCGGACTCTTTGTCGCGCAGGCGCAGCGACCCGTCTTCATTTAACGTAATTTCCCAGAACGCATTTTCCAGCAGCGCCGCCGACGCATTTTCTGGTGCCAGCAGCTTGCCGGCCACGTGCGGCTCGATAAACAGCGTGCGATAACCCATTGATGGCAGGATCTGGTTGAGCTGGATGTCGAACTCCATAAAGGGCTCATAGTTGCCGTAATGCACAATCTGCCGATCAATCAGCCCGGGGTCGATCTCGCGCGCGCTGCGGAGGTAATAAGGAATGTCATTCCCCTTATCGTCCAGCAGGCGGAACTGGCTGGCGCGCAGACGTATCGTGGTGTTAATCACTTCCTCGCGCGGCCAGGGCGTCAGGTTAAACATCACCAGTTTGTCTTCATCGCTTTGCGGCATGTTGTCGACAATCTTGCGCATATAGAAGCACGTCAGGTTATCGGCCATGTCTTCCGCCAGCTCGAAGCGGGACATCACCTCGCGATGCACTTTGTCACTACAGCAGCAGCCGATACTGTCGTGGGCGTGATTCTTGAGGATCTCTTTCCACATTTTTTCCAGCAGGCCGTGGTGATACTCAAAGCCCAGCGTCCAGGCAAGCGTGGCCAGCGGCTCAAGAACGTTGACGATTTTGTTTTCTATCCGGGCGTGGGCAATTTTGATGTCCATCCGCGTGGAGCCGATGGTCCGGTGCACTCGCATGTATTTACCGTCAATAAACTCCCCTTTCAGGGTTGCCAGTTCATCGCGGTGCGCGTCGATGTGGTCAAATACCTCCTCGAAGCGGCTCATCACAAACTGACGCTGCGGATAGATTTCGCGAAGCTTATCCATCACCGCAAAAATGTTCTGCTGGAGCGGCATCTGGTCGTGGCCGTTAGGCAGCAAAATTTCTTTCGTCACGGAGGCTTTTTCGAGCACCTCTAACCAGGCGTCGAGCCGTTTCCGCAGCCCGTCTTCATCCTCCGGTAAGTACTTACCAATCGCGTAGCCCAAGGGCAGCACCTGTGCCGTCACTTCGCTGCCGTCCTGGCTTTGCCAGAGAAATTCGGTTTTATCGGTACCGTGCCGCTCGGAGCACCCGCGCCAGAACATGGTGCGCGTGATGCCAAAACCGTTATAAATGTGCGGCAGCTGGGAAGACATGCCGAAGGAGTCCGGCAGATAGCCAATTTTCATCGGCTCGCCAAAGGCCATGCAGTCGCGCATGCCGTACATCAGATTGCGGACAATCGACTCGCCGGAGACAAGGGTGGTATCCGTCTGGGTATACCACGGACCCACGATCAGCTTCCCGGCCTCCACCAGCGCTTTCACGCGTGGCCTGCTTTCCGGCTTCACGGCAAAATAATCTTCCAGCACCGCCGTCTGGCCGTCGAGGACGTAGTATTTGTACTCTGCATCCTGTTCAAGACGGGTGAGGATCTCTTCCATATTATTGACCAGAAGAATACGTGACGCTTCGGTGGTGAAGTACCACTCACGGTCCCAGTGCATATGTGGCGTGATATGAACGCGAGATACAGCTTTCATCTTCGTTTCCTGTCGGTGCGTGTTTAGGATGTAATGTCTTCAGTCACGTAGGTGCCGCTCTTCACGGCGTGACGTCGCCAGAGCAGTAACATGAGCGTAGAGATGGCGGCGCCAACCAGCGCGGCGCCAAACCAGCCCGCAGCGGCCATCACGCCACCCAGCCCGGCATCATGCAGTAAGAAGAGAGAGAAAATGCCCGCTCCCGGGGTGGAAAGCCCAATCCCCATCGCCCCGACAATCGCGCCGGTCGCCATTGATCCCAGAACGAATGAGCCGATGACCCGCAGCGGATCCTCGATAGCCATCGGAATTGCCCCCTCGGTGATGCCCGCCAGCCCCAGCAGCCAGGTGGATTTGCCGGTCTCAATTTCGAACTGTTTAAACAGGCTCGGAGCCAGCATCGTTGACGCCGTCACGGTAAAGGCCGATACCATTTTGACGGAGGCAAAGATCGCATAAGGACCGTAGACGCCGTTGGCCATCGCCCCCAGGCAGAACGCGTAAGAGGCTTTGTTGACCGGGCCGCCCAGATCGAACGAGCACATAAAGCCCAGAATCGCGCCCAGAAGCAGCGCGTTCGCGCCGGACAGCCCGTTAAGCCAGGCTGTCAGGGCGTTATTGATCCAGGCCACCGGTTCGCCAATTACAAACAGCATCAGGCTGCCTGCACCCAGCACGCCCATCACCGGATAGAGATAAAAGGTCAGAAAGCCGTTGTAGCGGCTGCTCAGCCGGATGTGGTTTTTCACCCAGCGCATCAGGTAACCCGCAATCAGCCCGCCGACGATGGCCCCCAGAAAACCGGAACCAATCATATTGGCGGCCAGACCCGCAGCAAAACCCGGCGTAAGCGCAGGTTTATCCGCCAGCGAGTAAGCGGTATAGGCCGCGAGAACAGGAACCATCAGAATACCGAGCATCCCGCCGCCCAGTTTGCGGTACATCCACAGCCACGAGTTTTCCTGATCGAACAGATGCTGCAAGCCCAGGATTTGCGCCAGCAGTACCGACACGGCCAGCACCGTGCCGCCAGCGACAATCAGCGGCACCGCAAAGGAGATGCCGCTGAGAAGCGCCTGCTTAAGTTCGGTTTTAACGCGCTTTTTGGTGTCTGTGTCGACATGCGCAGGGCGCGCATCGGATACTGGCTCTAGCGCCAGCGCGCGCTCAATAAGCGCTTCCGCATGACGTAAGGGTTCAGCTACGGGTACGGAAAGGGTGGGGATCCCCTGAAAGCGTTCGCTCTCTTTGATCGCCACTTCCGCCGCGAAGATACACGCTTTGGCTTCCCGCAGCTGCTGAGCGGTAATGCGCCCCTCAACGCCGTTCGCCCCCTGCTTCTCGACCACCACATTGACGCCGAGCTTACGTCCCGCTTTTTCGAGATATTCTGCGGCCATATAGGTATGGGCGATCCCGGCCGGACAGGCGGTTACGCAGACAACCGTCGGGGCGTCGGTCAAACGCGCGCTTTCCTCTGGCTGCGGCGCATCGTCCAGGGCAGCAAGCAGCGCGTCCGCGGTGGTGGCGCTCATGACGCGCGCGCGAAGCGCATCGTCCGCCAGACGGGTGGTGAGCGCGGTTAATAGCTGCATGTGCGTCGATCCCGCTTCGGCTGGCGGAATGGCGAGCAGAAAAATCAGCTCCACGCGTTCGGGGCCATCCACCCCCTCCCACTCCAGCGGATCGGCGAGCGTCGCCACGGCAAACGCAGCCCTGCTCACGGCCACGGATTTTCCGTGCGGAACGGCAAGCCCCTCTCCCAGCGCCGTCGGCCCCTGGGCCTCACGCTGGTGGACATCACGCAAAAAAAGCGCCAGATCGGAGACTGCGCCACACCGGGCCAGCCTGCCGGCCAGCGCGTCTATGGCCTCATCGCGACTGCGGAATCGCGCGTTCAGGCAGAGCGCATCTGGATGCGTTAACGCCGTCAGGTTCATCATTATGGTTACTCCCGTAAACAGACTGGCGAGAGTATCGCAGAGCAAATAAGACGATTATGTGATCATTTTCATGTTTAGCGATCATTTGTATTCAATTTGTATTATTTACAATTTCATCCGCCGAGGCATAATCGTCATCAATGGTATTAACGGAACAAGACAACGGGCGTGCATGAGCGGAAAACCGAAATATCGTCAGATCGCGGATACCCTGCGGGATCAGATCCAGCAGGGTGTGCTGGCCGCCGGGGACGCGCTGCCGACCGAATCCGCGCTCCAGGCCACCTACGGCGTGAGCCGCGTAACCGTTCGGCAGGCCCTGAAGTTGTTGACCGAGCAGGGCATCGTGGAGAGCGTTCAGGGCAGCGGCACCTACGTTAAAGAGGAACGGGTTAATTACGACATCTACCAGCTCACCAGCTTTTACGAAAAGCTGGCGGACAGACGCGTGGAAACCCACAGCGACGTGCGGGTGTTCGAAGTGATTAAAGCCGATGCGGCGCTGGCGGCAACGATGGCGCTCGCCGAAGGCGATAAGGTCTGGCACGTTAAGCGCGTCCGCTTTATCAAGCAAAAGCCAGTTACGCTGGAAGAGACGTGGATGCCGCTGGCGCTTTTCCCCGATCTCACCTGGGAAGTGATGGAAAACTCCAAGTACCACTACATTGAGCAGATAAAGAAGATGGTCATTGACCGGAGCGAGCAGGAGATCGTCGCGGTAAACCCTACGCCAGAAACCATCGAGGCACTGGGAATCGATCCTTCCCGCCCGATCCTTGAAAAAATCTCCCGCGGCTTTCTTAATGACGGGACGCTGTTTGAGTACAGCCGCAACAGCTTTAAAAGCGACGACTATCGCTTCACCTTAATTGCCCGGCGCCATCATTAAGAGGCGATGTCCTAATAGCTTCGCGTTAGGATATCGCTGACATTTAATTATTTGCCATTGCATTTCGTGGTTTATTGTAAAAATGCATTTTCCGGCTATTTATTTTATGAATAGAATTCTGTGCAGAGCATCACATTTATTTTTCGACGCGCGACACCATCAGCGCGCGCATCCCTTGTGGTGGCTGTTTCGCCAGCCTCATACAAATAATCAATAATTACCGTCACTTTTGTTTTTATTTCCGCCGATTTATAGTAGCTGCGGATATAATTTGTCTTTTCCGAATCTGCTATGCCGCACTCTTAGCGTGAGATTTATCACCTAAGGATGCAGGATATGAAACCGACTCTGATTGCAGTTAGTCTTTTCACGCTGTTCGCTTTTCAGGCCAGCGCGAGCGACAGCGCCCCCAGCCCTTCTGCCTATACGAAAGAGCGCAATGCCGCCGTCTATAAAACGCTGGACTTCACCGACCAGCAGGGTATCGCTGACGCGAAACGTGGATTTATCGCCACGCTCACCGCGCCGGTAATTAAAACCGACGGCGGCAAAACCGTAATGAATATTGACGGCTGGTCTTTCCTCAAGGGGGAAGCCCCGGCAACGGTTAACCCTTCTTTATGGCGCCACGCCCAGCTCAACAATATTTCCGGGTTATTTAAAGTCACCGATAAAATGTATCAGGTGCGCGGGCTGGATATTTCCAACATGACCATTGTTGAAGGCGACAGCGGCATTATTATTATCGATCCGCTGGTGGCGACCGATACCGCCCGTGCAGCGCTTGAGCTTTATTATCAGCACCGTCCGAAAAAGCCTGTTGTTGCCGTCATTTATACGCATAGCCATGTGGATCATTTCGGCGGCGTGAAGGGCGTCGTTTCCGAGAGCGACGTGAAGAGCGGCAAGGTGAAAATCTACGCGCCGGATGGATTCATGGAGGAAGCCACCAGCGAAAACCTGCTGGCGGGAAACGCGATGAGCCGCCGGGCGCTCTATATGTACGGCATGATGCTGAAACCCGGGCCAGAAGGCCATGTGGATAACGGCATGGGCAAATCGCTGGCAACCGGCAAAAACAGCTTAATCGCTCCGACGTATATCGTGAATAAATCCGGCGACCGGGTGAACATAGACGGTATTGATATAGAGTTCCTGCTGGTTCCCGGTACGGAGGCACCGTCCGAGATGATGATGTGGTTCCCGCAGTTCAACGTGCTGGACACCACGGAGTTGCTGAACCCCAGCATGCACAACCTCTATACCCTGCGGGGCGCCAAGGCGCGTAGCGCGGTGAACTGGTGGAAAGCGCTGGACAAAGCGCTCGTCACCTACGGCGATAAAGCGCAAATCACCATCAGCCAGCACCTCTGGCCTATGTGGGACAACGCCCGCATCAGGAAGTACATGGGCGACCAGCGCGACATGTATAAATACCTGAACGATCAGGTGCTTAATCTGATCAACAAGGGCTATACCATGGATGAAATCGCCGAGACCATCCGCCTGCCGGACAGCCTCGCGAAAAACTGGGCCAACCAGGGCTACTACGGCACGGTCAGCCACAATGCCAAAGGCATGTACATGTATTACATGGGCTGGTACGACAGTAACCCCGCTAACCTGAATCCTCTCCCCGAAAAAGAGGCCGCGCCTAAATACATTCACCTGATGGGCGGTGAGAAGCAGGTCTACCAGCAGGCGCAGCAGGCGGTGAACAGCGGAGACTATCGCTGGGCCGCACAGCTTCTTAACCATCTGATTTTCGCCAACCCGGAGAACAAGCAGGCTAAGGCGCTACAGGCGGACGTCTTCTCCCAGCTCGGCTGGCAGAGCGAGAACGCGCTCTGGCGCAATGAGTACCTGAGCGGCGCGAAAGAGCTGCGCGACGGCGTTCCGGTTATCCCGGCCGGGTCGACAATGGACAGCGATCTCACCGCCAGCATTGCCCCTGAAGCCCTGCTTGATTATATGGGCGTGGCGCTTAACGGGCCGAAGGCCAACGGCAAACAGCTGCGCTTCAACTGGACGCTGCCTGACGGCGACAAGTGGGGGATCGCGCTTAACAACAGCGTCATCATGTACCACAAGGATCTCCCCTTCAGCGACCCTGACTTCAGCGTGAAGACCAGCGTGGCCGGGATGTCCCATTTGATAAACCACCAGCAGCCGCTGGACAAGAGTATCGCTGATGGCGAGCTCAGCGTCGACGGCAGCACCCAGAAGCTGAAGGAGCTGCTGGACCTGCTGGATACCTTCCCGCAGATGTTCAACATCGTCACCCCCTGACCCTTGCCCGCCCCTGCCCGCGCGGTCGGGGCGTTTATTGCAAAAACATAACGGGACAATGTTATGCAAAAATCTGAACGTCATCTCGTGGTGGCCATTATCGTTCTGATCGCAGGCCTGCTGCTGGTTTTGTTGCCGCTGTACGTGCGGGCCGATAACGCCCGCGACTGGCAAAACCTGCCGAAGGACACCAATCTCATCTTCGGCTATTACAACAATGTTCATACCAATACCTCGCTCGATGGAAACCTTCCCGCCGATGGCGCCAGCGTGGACGCAGACGTGTACGTTTTACGCTACGCGCATTCGTTCGATATCGACGGACGCGTTTCAGCGATACAGGTCATCCAGCCCTACGCCAGCGTGACGGCCTCGCTGGATAATGCCAACTACCTTACCGGTTCGCTCAGTCATGAAAACCTCGGCGATACCCAGGTGGTCTTTGCCCATAACCTGTTCGGCGGCCCGGCGCTCAGCGTGGAGGAATTTAAGCGCTGGCAGCCGGAGATGTTCCTGACGGGCGCGCTCTGGCTCACCCTTCCCACGGGAGACTATGACAGCGATAACGCGATCAACATCGGCGCGAACCGCTGGGCCTTTAAGCCCGAGCTGGCGTTCGGCGTGCCGCTCGGCCCGACCTGGCTGGAGCTCAACAGCTGGGTCAGTTTCTTCACCGACAATAATGACTACCAGCAAAACAGCCGCCTGGAACAGCGCCCGCTCTACACCCTCGAAGGCCACTGGAGCTATACCCTCTCGCCCGCGCTCTGGCTCTCGCTGGACTCCAGCTGGACGAAAGGCGGCGAAACCCGCGTTGACGGAACGTTGCAGGACGACGAGCAGGAGAACGTGCTGCTTGGCGGCTCTCTTGGCTTCATGCTGAGCCCGCGTTTTGGGGGGATGATCGCCTACACCGACACCACGCATCAGCGGGATGGCTCGCCGGACGTCACCACCTGGTCATTCCGTCTGCAATATCTATGGTAAGGAGGACAACATGCGAAACCGTTTACTGTTACCCGGCCTGATGATGCTGATGCCGGCTCTCGGCCACGCCGCGGTAGAGGATGCCATTGAAAAAGCCACCAACCCGTTACACCTTTCGACCTCCGTTGCGCTTCAGGATTACTACACGCCTGAGCTTTACAACAGCGATCGGCATCTCAACGATACGCTCTTCCGCGCAACCGTTCCGTTAGCCGCCAACGACTGGGTACCCGTGCCGCAGATCCTTCGCTTAACCGTTCCGATGGCAACCCGCCCACAGCCGCAGGGCTATAAGACCGGGCCTGGCGATATCAACTTATTTGATATTTTCCTGCTCAAACAGGAGGGGGTAAAAATTGGCGTGGGGCCGCTCATCACGGCAGACTCCGCCAGCGATGACGCGCTGGGCAGCGGCAAATGGCAGGGCGGGCTCTCTGCCGTTGCGATCAAATCCACCCCCGGCTGGATGGCGGGCACGCTGGTGCAATGGCAGAAAAGCTTTGCCGGAGACGACGCGCGCGACGACGTAGAGACCGCGACGTTCCAGCCGATCTTTATCTATAAGTTTCAGGGCGGCTGGTACTTGCGCAGCTCGGGCATCTGGACCTGGGATCGGGAGTCGGATGATTATTACATTCCGGTTGGCATTGGCGGCGGGCGCGCCTGGGGAGTGGGAGGAAAAGTGGTCAGCGCCTTTATCGAGCCACAGTGGACGGTTGCGCACGACGGGGACAATCTGCCGAAATTCACCCTCTATGCCGGTTTAAGCGTCGTCATGTAAAAAAAAGGCCGCTATTCAGCGGCCAACCATGTCGAAACGGACATTTTTATACTTTAACGCTCCCCATCCGGGGAGCAGAGAGGATTTACTTAATGATGGATTTCAGCGCTTCGCCGATATCCGCCAGGCTGCGAACGGTCTTCACGCCTGCGGCTTCCAGCGCGGCAAACTTCTCATCCGCCGTACCTTTACCGCCAGCGATGATCGCGCCCGCGTGACCCATACGCTTGCCTTTCGGCGCGGTCACACCCGCGATGTAACCCACTACCGGCTTGGTGACGTGATCTTTGATGTAAGCCGCCGCTTCTTCTTCGGCGCTACCGCCGATCTCGCCGATCATCACGATCGCTTCGGTCTGCGGATCTTCCTGGAACAGCTTCAGGATGTCGATGAAGTTAGAGCCCGGGATCGGGTCACCGCCGATGCCTACACAGGTAGACTGGCCGAAACCGTAGTCGGTAGTCTGCTTAACCGCTTCATAGGTCAGGGTACCGGAACGGGACACGATGCCCACTTTACCCGGCTTGTGAATGTGGCCCGGCATGATGCCGATTTTGCATTCGCCCGGGGTGATCACGCCTGGGCAGTTCGGGCCGATCATGCGCACGCCCGCTTCATCCAGCTTCACCTTCACGGTCAGCATATCCAGCGTCGGGATACCTTCGGTGATGGTGATGATCAGTTTGATGCCTGCGTCGATCGCTTCCAGAATGGAGTCTTTGCAGAACGGCGCCGGAACGTAGATCACGGTCGCGGTTGCGCCGGTCGCTTCTACGGCTTCACGCACGGTGTTGAACACCGGCAGGCCCAGGTGCGTGGTGCCGCCTTTACCTGGCGTTACGCCGCCAACCATCTGCGTGCCGTAGGCAATCGCCTGTTCGGAGTGGAAAGTCCCCTGGCTACCGGTGAAGCCCTGGCAGATAACCTTGGTATCTTTATTAATTAAAACGGACATTATTTCCCCTCCACTGCGGCAACAACCTGCTGAGCTGCATCCGTCAGACTTTTCGCTGCAATAATATTCAGGCCGCTGTCAGCCAGTTTTTTCGCGCCGAGTTCAGCGTTGTTTCCTTCCAGACGGACAACAACCGGAACGTTAACGCCCACTTCTTCTACCGCACCGATGATACCGTCGGCGATCAGGTCGCAACGGACGATACCGCCGAAGATGTTAACCAGAACGGCTTTAACGTTGCTGTCAGAGAGAATGATTTTGAACGCTTCGGTTACGCGCTCTTTGGTTGCGCCACCGCCCACGTCGAGGAAGTTCGCCGGCTCGCCGCCGTGCAGCTTAACGATGTCCATGGTGCCCATCGCCAGGCCCGCACCGTTAACCATGCAGCCGATGTTGCCATCCAGCGCCACGTAGTTCAGTTCCCACTGTGCAGCCTGCGCTTCACGCGGATCTTCCTGAGACTGGTCGCGCATTTCGCGCAGATCGGACTGGCGGAACAGCGCGTTGCCGTCAGCGCCCAGCTTGCCGTCGAGGCAGATCAGGTCGCCCTGGGTGGTGATCACCAGCGGGTTGATCTCGATCAGCGCCAGATCGCGCTCCAGGAAGATGGTTGCCAGACCCATGAAGATCTTGGTGAACTGCTGAACCAGCTTACCTTCCAGACCCAGCTTGAACGCCAGCTCGCGACCCTGGTAAGGCATTGGGCCCGCCAGCGGATCGATAGCCACTTTGTGGATCAGGTGCGGGGTTTCTTCCGCCACTTTTTCAATTTCCACGCCGCCTTCGGTAGACGCCATGAACACCACGCGACGGGAGCTACGGTCTACAACTGCGCCCAGGTACAGCTCTTTCGCGATATCGGTCGCCGCTTCCACCAGGATCTGGTTAACCGGCTGGCCGTTCGCGTCTGTCTGGTAGGTTACCAGACGCTTGCCGAGCCAATGTTCAGCAAACGCACGGATCTCTTCTTTGCTCTTAACGACCTTCACACCGCCCGCTTTACCACGGCCACCAGCGTGAACCTGACATTTAACTACCCACGGGCCGGAACCGATTTTAGACGCGGCTTCTTCTGCTTCACGCGGGGTAGTACAGGCATAACCCACCGGAGCCGGTAAGCCATACCGGGCAAACAGCTGTTTGGCCTGATATTCATGTAAGTTCATGTGTTCTATCCATCCTTCAGGGTAATCGTTATCTTCAAACCTGTAGACCGGCGCGGTCTGTGCGCCGGATAGCGCTACGCTTATCCGGCCTACAGGGCAGGTGATGCTAAATAGTCACTAGACGTCCAGCAGCAGACGTGTTGGATCTTCCAGCAGCTCTTTAATCGCGACCAGGAAGCCCACGGACTCGCGGCCGTCGATCAGGCGGTGATCGTAAGAGAGTGCCAGGTACATCATCGGCAGGATCTCCACTTTACCGTCTACCGCCATCGGGCGATCTTTAATGGCGTGCATACCCAGGATCGCGCTCTGCGGCGGGTTGATGATCGGGGTAGACATCAGCGAGCCGAATACGCCGCCGTTGGTAATGGTGAAGTTACCGCCGGTCAGGTCTTCTACGGTCAGCTTGCCGTCGCGGCCTTTCACGGCCAGCTCTTTGATTTTCTTCTCGATGTCAGCCATGCCCAGGGTATCCACATCACGCAGAACTGGCGTTACCAGGCCGCGCGGGGTAGAAACCGCCATGCTGACGTCGAAGTAGTTGTGGTAAACCACGTCATCGCCGTCGATAGACGCGTTCACTTCCGGGTAGCGTTTCAGCGCTTCAACCACCGCCTTCACGTAGAAGGACATGAAGCCCAGACGGATACCGTGACGTTTTTCAAACGCGTCACCGTACTGCTTGCGCAGGTCCATGATAGGTTTCATGTTGACTTCGTTGAAGGTGGTCAGCATCGCGGTGGAGTTTTTCGCTTCCAGCAGGCGCTCGGCCACGCGCTTGCGCAGGCGGGTCATCGGCACGCGTTTTTCGCTACGTGCGCCAAGCTGAGGCTGTGCCGCTGGCGCTGCCGCAGGCGCTTTGGCTTCGGCTTTCGCCTCAGAAGGCGCTTTAGCCAGATGCTTGTCGATGTCTTCGCGCGTCAGACGGCCACCCACGCCGGTGCCTTTGATGGCTGCCGGGTCAAGGCTGTGTTCAGCCAGCAGACGACGGATCGCCGGGCTGAGGGCGTCGTTAGACTGTTCTTCCAGAGAAGCCTGCTGGCGCTGGGCCGGGGTAGACGCTTTCTCTTCAGATTTAGCGCTGGACTCTTTGCCCGCGCTATTGCCTTCACGCAGGCGACCCAGGATCTGACGAGAGGTGACGGTCGTACCTTCATCTTCCAGGACTGCATCCAGAATGCCATCCGCTGAAGCCGGTACTTCCAGTACCACTTTGTCAGTTTCGATTTCTACCAGCACTTCGTCGCGGGTTACCGCGTCGCCTGGTTTTTTGTGCCAGGTGGCGACGGTTGCATCTGCTACGGACTCAGGCAGGTCGGGAACAAGAATATCTACGCTACTCATTATGTATCCTTTAATTAATCGACGTTCAGCGCGTCATTGACCAGATCTTGTTGCTGCTTCTGGTGAACGGACATATACCCTACCGCCGGAGAGGCGGAGGCCGGGCGACCTGCATAACGCAGAGCAGACCCAAATGGAATCACTTCACGGAAATGATGCTGGCTGCAATACCATGCGCCCTGGTTAAGCGGCTCTTCCTGGCACCAGACAAAATCATGAACGTGAGCGTACTGTTTCAGCACTTCCTGCATCGCCTGATGCGGGAACGGATAAAGCTGTTCGATACGCACAATGGCGACATCTTTCTGATCGTTCTTACGGCGCTGTTCCAGCAGGTCGTAATAAACCTTACCAGAACACATTACGACACGCTTAACGGCCTGCGGATCCAGCTCGTCAATTTCAGCGATGGCCGGCAGGAAGGTGCCGTTTGCCAGCTCTTCCAGGCTGGAAACCGCCAGCGGATGGCGCAGCAGTGATTTTGGTGACATGACCACCAGCGGACGGCGCATACCGCGCAGCGCCTGACGACGCAGCATGTGGTAGACCTGAGCCGGGGTGGACGGCACGCAAACCTGCATGTTCTGCTCAGCGCAGAGTTGCAGGTAACGCTCCAGACGCGCGGAGGAGTGCTCCGGTCCTTGTCCTTCGTAACCGTGCGGCAACAGCATCACCAGGCCGCACATACGGCCCCACTTCTGCTCGCCGGAGGAGATGAACTGGTCGATAACAACCTGTGCGCCGTTGGCGAAGTCACCGAACTGCGCTTCCCAGATGGTCAGGGTGCGAGGTTCTGCGGTGGCATAGCCGTATTCAAAGGCCAGAACCGCTTCTTCTGACAGCACGGAGTCCCAGACCTTGAACTGGCCCTGACCGTTATGCACGTGCTGAAGCGGGGTATAGGTTGAACCGTTAGACTGATTGTGTACCACCGCGTGACGGTGGAAGAAGGTGCCGCGGCCCGCATCTTCACCGGACAGACGAACCGGAATGCCTTCGTCTACCAGCGTCGCATAAGCCAGCGTTTCCGCGCCGCCCCAGTCGAACAGCTTCTCGCCCGCCGCCATTGCCTGGCGGTCGCCGTAGATTTTGGCCACGCGAGACTGCATCTCGATCGCTTCCGGCACGGTGCTGATGCGTTTAGCCAGCTCCTGCAAACGCTTCATTTCGACCTTGTTCGGGTAGCTCTCATCCCACTCGTGGTTGAGGTACGGCGACCAGGTGAAGGAGTGCATGTTCATTGGGCGCAGCTCTTTCACTACGCATTCACCCGCATCCAGCGCGTCGCGGTAGAGGTTGACCATCTCGGTCGCATCTTCCAGCGTCGCCACTTTTTCGCTTTCCAGCTTGTCAGCGTAGATTTTACGCGGCGTCGGGTGTTTTTTGATTTTCTGGTACATCAGCGGCTGGGTTGCACTTGGCTCATCCGCTTCGTTGTGGCCGTGACGGCGATAGCAGAAGAGGTCAATGAACACATCGCGCTTGAAGGTGTTACGGAAGTCCAGCGCCAGACGGGTAACGAAAGCAACGGCTTCCGGGTCATCCGCGTTAACGTGGAAAATTGGCGCCTGAACCATTTTACCGATGTCGGTGCAGTACGGGGTAGAACGCGCATCCAGCGGGTTAGAGGTGGTGAAGCCCACCTGGTTGTTGATCACGATGCGAACGGTACCGCCCACTTCATAACCACGCGCTTTCGACATGTTCAGGGTTTCCTGAACCACGCCCTGCCCTGTGACCGCCGCATCACCGTGAATGGTGATTGGCAGCACTTTATTGCTGCTCGGCTCGTCCAGACGATCCAGACGCGCGCGAACGGAACCGATAACCACCGGGCTGACGATTTCCAGATGCGACGGGTTAAACGCCAACGCCAGGTGAACCTGACCGCCCTCGGTTTCGATATCCGAGGAGAAGCCCATGTGGTACTTCACGTCACCGGTGCCGAGGTGCTCTTTGTGTTTACCCGCGAACTCGTCGAACAGATCCTGCGGTTTTTTACCCAGCACGTTCACCAGCACGTTCAGACGACCACGGTGCGCCATGCCCAGCACCACTTCGCGCGTGCCGCTCTTGCCGGCATGACGAATCAGCTCTTTCAGCATCGGGACTAACGCATCGCCGCCTTCCAGTGAGAAGCGTTTCGCGCCCGGGAATTTCGCGCCCAGATAGCGCTCAAGGCCTTCCGCTGCGGTCAGTTCGTTCAGGAAACGTTTTTTCTCATCTGCTGAGAAATTCGCGTGGCCTGCCACGGATTCGATACGCTGCTGGATCCAGCGTTTCTCTTCGGTGGAGGTAATGTGCATATATTCCGCGCCGATGGAGCCGCAGTAGGTTTGCTTGAGCGCGTCAATCAGATCGCCCAGCTTCATCGTGTCTTTGCCGATAGCAAAAGAACCTACGTTAAAGCTTTCCTGGAAATCGGCCTCGGTCAGATCGTGATAGGCCGGATCGAGATCCGCCACACGTTCCTGCTGCCACAGTCCCAGCGGATCGAGATTCGCATGCTGGTGACCACGGAAGCGATAAGCGTTGATAAGTTGCAGGACTTTAACCTGCTTCGCATTGGTGTCAGGGTCGGAAATCGCAGAAGAGTAACGTGAGGCATCCTTCGCCAGACGACGGAAATAATCACGTGTTTTTGAATGGAATTGATCCGGTTTGACCCCTGTACCAGGCAACTGCTGGAACATGGAACGCCAGTTTGCGTCCACTGAGTCAGGATCGGTTAAGAAGTCTTCATAGAGCTGTTCTATCCAGCTCTGGTTTGAACCAGAGAGGTAAGAAGAGTCCAGCCAGGCTTTCATTGCGCCGTTCTGCATCGTGATCCCTTAAGCATTTTTATGCTTACTTTCGCCGTAGAAACTACCACGCACACACCGTGTACGTGCCGGGGTTCACCTGCGAGCTCTTTTCATTTGGCCCGCGAAGGAACCTTTAGAAACTGTCTAAACTTCAGGGCAGTTTTTAAAGGTTTCTGCAATCTGTCCGCTGGCGCTGCACTTACCGGGCCTACCGTCTCGTAGGCCGGATAAGCGCAGCGCCATCCGGCGTTGTTACTTACGCACTGCGTTGCAATAGCATCGACTTAATATGGCCGATAGCGCGCGTCGGGTTCAGCCCCTTAGGACACACACTGACGCAGTTCATGATGCTATGGCAGCGGAATACGCTGAAAGCGTCACTTAAACCTTCCAGACGGTTCTCGGTTTCGGTATCGCGGCTGTCGATCAGGAAGCGATAGGCAGCCAGCAGACCCGCAGGGCCGATAAATTTGTCCGGGTTCCACCAGAATGACGGACACGACGTTGAACAACATGCACAGAGAATACACTCATACAATCCATCAAGTTTTTCACGCTGCTCAGGAGACTGTAAATGCTCACGAGCGGGTGGATTTTGCCCATTATTCAATAAGTAAGGCTTAATCTTCTCATATTGTGCATAGAATTGTCCCATATCCACCACCAAATCACGCACGACCGGCAGGCCAGGCAGAGGACGGATAACAATTTTCTGGCCAGGACGGTTTAGCGCTGAAATTGGCGTGATGCAGGCCAGGCCGTTTTTGCCGTTCATGTTCACACCGTCAGAGCCACATACCCCTTCACGGCAGGAGCGGCGGAACGACAGCGTAGGATCTTGTTCTTTCAGCTGGATTAACGCATCCAGCAGCATCATGTCACGACCTTCTTCCGCTTCGAGGGTGTAATCCTGCATACGCGGAGCATCGTCTACATCCGGGTTATAACGATAAACTGAGAATTCGAGTTTCATTATCCTGTCTCCGCATTAGTAAGTACGAATCTTCGGCGGGAACGCCGGACGCAGTTTCGGTTCCATGTTAACGCTACGGCGCGTCATGGTTTCCGACTCTGGCAGATACAGGGAATGGCACAGCCAGTTTTCGTCATCACGATCCGGGAAGTCGAAGCGGCTATGCGCGCCACGGCTTTCGGTACGGAAGTTTGCCGACATGGCGGTTGCGAATGCGGTTTCCATCAGGTTATCCAGCTCCAGGCATTCGACGCGCTGGGTGTTGAACTCGCTGGAGGTGTCGTCCAGACGGGCATTCTTCAGACGCTCGCGAATCGCTTTCAGCTGCTCAAGCCCTTTGGCCATTGCATCACCTTCACGGAATACCGAGAAGTTGTGCTGCATACATTCCTGCAACGCCTTACGGATTTCCACCGGATCTTCGCCGTTACGGTTGCCGTTCCAGCGGTTGAGGCGTTCAAGAGAGGCGTCGATTTCGTCGTCGGTTGCATCACGCAGCGCGCCCTGCTCGGCGATGGACTCCTGAAGATGCAGACCCACCGCACGACCAAATACCACCAGGTCCAGCAGGGAGTTGCCGCCCAGACGGTTTGCGCCGTGAACGGATACGCAGGCGATTTCGCCTACCGCGAACAGGCCAGGAATGACCACGTCTTCGCCCTGCTCGTTCACGGTCAGCGCCTGACCGGTCACTTTGGTCGGGATACCGCCCATCATGTAGTGGCAGGTTGGGATAACCGGAATTGGCTCTTTCACCGGATCGACGTGGGCGAAGGTGCGGGACAGCTCCAGGATGCCCGGCAGGCGGGATTCCAGCACCTCTTTACCCAGATGGTCGAGCTTCAGCTTCGCGTGTGGACCCCATGGGCCATCGCAGCCGCGGCCTTCACGGATTTCGATCATGATGGAACGCGCCACCACGTCGCGACCCGCCAGGTCTTTCGCGTTTGGCGCATAACGCTCCATGAAGCGCTCGCCGTGTTTGTTCAGCAGATAGCCACCTTCACCGCGGCAGCCTTCGGTGACCAGCACGCCCGCGCCGGCAATACCGGTTGGGTGGAACTGCCACATCTCCATGTCCTGCACCGGCACGCCGGCGCGAATAGCCATACCGACGCCGTCACCGGTGTTGATGTGGGCGTTAGTGGTGGACTGATAAATACGGCCTGCGCCGCCGGTCGCCAGCACGGTCGCGCGGGCTTTGAAGTAAACCACTTCACCGGTTTCGATGCACAGTGCGGTACACCCCACCACGGCGCCATCGGCGTTTTTCACCAGATCCAGCGCATACCACTCGGAGAAGATGGTGGTATGGTTTTTCAGGTTCTGCTGGTACAGCGTGTGCAGCAACGCGTGACCGGTACGGTCAGCCGCCGCCGCGGTGCGTGCCGCCTGCTCGCCGCCGAAGTTTTTCGACTGGCCGCCAAACGGACGCTGATAGATGGTACCGTTTTCCAGACGGGAGAACGGCAGACCCATATGGTCCAGCTCCAGAATCGCTTCCGGGCCGGTTTTACACATATATTCGATGGCATCCTGGTCGCCGATGTAATCGGAACCTTTTACCGTGTCGTACATGTGCCATTCCCAGTTATCTTCATGGGAGTTACCCAGCGCTACGGTGATACCGCCTTGCGCAGACACAGTGTGGGAACGGGTCGGGAATACTTTAGAGAGCAGCGCACAGGTCTGGCCGCTCTGGGAAATTTGCAGTGCGGCGCGCATACCTGCGCCACCCGCACCAATCACAACAGCATCAAATTCTCTGACTGGCAGTTTCATTACACACCCCACACCACAACAAATCCATAAATGACGTAAACCAGCAGAGCAACAACAATAATCAGTTGCAGCGGAAGGCGAATCGCCAGCGGTTTAACGTAATCGGTCAACACCTGCCACATGCCGATCCAGGCATGAATAAGGATGGAGAACAGGGCCAGCAGGGTGAACACTTTGGTGAAGGCCGATCCGAAGAAACCACTCCAGATTTCCCACGTCAGCGTCCCGCTGGTCGCGAAGAAACCGATCATATAGATGATGTAAAGCGTGAGGACGATGGCGGTAGCGCGGACCAGAATGAAGTCATGTACGCCGTTGCGTCCTAATGCGGAGGCGTTGCTTACCATACGAGAACTCCTGCGAGAAGTGAAAGCACGACAGTGATCACAAATGAAATGTTCGCGGTACGTTTCCCGGCCTCGAACGTCTCTTCCAGATAGCCAAAGTCCATCAGCATGTGGCGTACGCCGCCAACAACGTGATAGGCCAGCGCGGTCAGAATGCCCCACATGATAAATTTCACGAAGAAGCTGTTCATGATGGCCGAGGCCTGGAGGAATCCTTCAGGAGAGGAGAGGCTGGTTCCCAGTAACCACAACAAAATACCGACCGCCACAAACGTAATCACACCAGAAACGCGGTGCAGAATGGACGCTATTGCTGTTACAGGGAATCGGATCGTTTTCAGATCCAGATTGACAGGTCTTTGTTTTTTCACATTTCTTATCATGAATAACGCCCACATGCTGTTCTTATTGTTTCCTTCCTCCGGACTGCGATGCGGGTCAGACAGCGTTCCTTTTCTATAACTGCGCGTCATGCAAAACATTGCTTCCAAATGCTAAAACGACACGTTACAACGCTGGGTGGCTCGGGATTGCAGGGTGTTCCGGAGACCTGGCGGCAGTATAGGCCGTTCACAAAATCATTACAATTAACCTACATACAGTTTGTTGGGTTTTCTCTGGAACAGTGATCGGGGTCACGATAACAACATCTTTTTAAATTTTAATCATCTGATTTGACAAATGTTAAACAATATTGTTACAAACGTCATCAGAAAAGGCATATAATGCGCAAAAGTTATGAGGTCTCTCTTTCACCTGACAAATAGTTATGTAACAGTGTGATGGTATTGACCGAAGTTATCAGGACAGTTATTAGTGATATACAGGTTTGAATAATTCGGACTGCAAAAACGCTGATTTGCTGTTGTTTCACTGATATTTCATTCGTTTACCTGCAAGGCGCCATAGCTCTGTACCCTGGTTTCTCCTCGTGAGCTGAGCGGTAAGCCAAATAACAATCTGGTAACGGTGATTAACAGCTGAAGGCAAATCCGGTGAAAAGCAGTCTTAAGCATAAGGCGCTAAGGAGACCGTAAATGGCTGATACAAAGGCAAAACTCACCCTAAATGGTGATGATGCTATTGAACTGGATGTGCTAAAAGGCACGCTCGGTCAGGATGTTATTGATATCCGTACGCTGGGTTCCAAAGGGGTATTCACCTTTGACCCTGGATTCACCTCCACCGCATCTTGCGAATCCAAAATCACCTACATTGACGGTGACGAAGGTATCCTGCTCCATCGCGGCTTCCCCATCGATCAGTTAGCCACCGAATCCAACTATCTGGAAGTGTGCTACATCCTGCTGAACGGCGAAAAACCGACGCAGGCGCAGTACGATGAATTCAAAACCACCGTGACCCGTCACACCATGATCCATGAGCAGATTACCCGTCTGTTCCATGCGTTCCGTCGTGACTCTCACCCGATGGCGGTCATGTGCGGTATCACCGGTGCGCTGGCGGCGTTCTATCACGATTCTCTGGACGTGAATAACCCACGTCATCGTGATATCGCGGCGTTCCGTCTGCTCTCCAAAATGCCGACCATGGCGGCGATGTGTTACAAATACTCCATCGGCCAGCCGTTTGTGTATCCGCGTAACGACCTCTCCTACGCCGGCAACTTCCTGCGCATGATGTTCTCCACGCCGTGCGAAGAGTATGAAGTGAACCCGGTGCTGGAACGCGCCATGGACCGTATTCTGATCCTGCACGCTGACCACGAGCAGAACGCGTCAACGTCTACCGTTCGTACCGCAGGCTCTTCGGGCGCGAACCCGTTCGCCTGTATCGCTGCGGGTATCGCCTCCCTGTGGGGACCGGCGCACGGCGGCGCGAACGAAGCGGCGCTGAAGATGCTGGAAGAGATCAGCTCTGTGGAGCACATTCCAGAGTTCGTACGTCGTGCGAAAGACAAGAATGACTCCTTCCGTCTGATGGGCTTCGGTCACCGTGTTTACAAAAACTACGACCCGCGCGCGACCGTTATGCGTGAGACCTGCCACGAAGTGCTGAAAGAGCTGGGCACCAAAGACGATCTGCTGGAAGTGGCGATGGAGCTGGAACACATCGCACTGAACGACCCGTACTTCATCGAGAAGAAACTCTACCCGAACGTCGATTTCTACTCTGGCATTATTCTGAAAGCGATGGGCATTCCGTCTTCCATGTTCACCGTGATCTTCGCCATGGCGCGTACCGTGGGCTGGATTGCGCACTGGAACGAAATGCACAGCGAAGGCATGAAAATCGCCCGTCCTCGTCAGCTGTACACTGGCTACGAGCAGCGTGATTTTAAGTCTGACATTAAGCGCTAATAAACACGCCCGGCGGCGCTTCGCTTGCCGGGCCTACAAGTGCGAAATGTAGGCCGGGTAAGGCGTAGCCGCCACCCGGCTTTTTTACATCTGGCACCGGGGACACCAGTAAAACGGTCTGGAAGAGATCGTAGCCTTCTCAATCACTCCGCCGCACCGCTCGCACTTTTTCCCCGCCCGATGGAACACCTTAAAGCGGAACAGCGCCCCGTGATGCTTGTTTTCATCTACGATGCCGCGCGTATTGTACGACAGCCGCGGAATGTCCAGCAGCGCGTGCGACAGCGCCTCCAGCTTTTCATCGCTCAGCTGCGACGCCTTGCGCTGCGGCGCCAGCCCCACTTCCCAGAGGATCTCCACCCGCAGGTAGTTTCCCAGACCGGCAAGAAACGCCTGATCGAGCAACAGCCCGGAAAACTGGCGGTTGCGGAACTGGGGAGATAATAGCCGGGCTTTAACATCGCTCGCCGTCAGGCGCATGTCCAGCACGTCCGGCCCGACGCGCTGTAAGAACGGATGCGTCAGCAGCTGCTCCGGCGTTAACATTTCGATATCAGAGGCGCTGTAGAGCAGGATCGCCTTATCCGCCGTTTGTAACCGGACGCGCAGCACGCGCGTCGTTTGCGGCTGCTCGTCCGCCTCCACCACGCGCCAGACGCCGTAAAGCTGATTATGGCTATATAACGTCAGGTTATGGGAAAAGTGCGTGAGCAACGCTTTGCCGCGCGTTTCAATGTGGGTCACCGTCTGTCCCACAAGCTCTGTTTCAAACGGTTTTAGTTGAGGAAAGGCAAACCAGACATCGGTCAGAGGTTTACCCTTTATCGCCGCCTCCAGGCTATCCGCCGCGCGGCGGATCTCCGGACCTTCAGGCATGTTATTGTCCTTTTATCATCAATCTGCGCTGACGAGAATGCCCTCTTCAGAGAACGCCGCCCGCAGGCGTCGCGCAAACTGGAGCGCATGCTCCCCGTCGCCGTGTAAACACACCGTATCGGCCTGAACATTTGCGGATGTTCCATCCACGGCGGTCACCCGCCCGGCGCGCACCATCTCCAGCGTCTGCGCCAGCGCTTTATTTTCGTCGGTAATCAGCGCACCGGCCTGCGTGCGCGGCACCAGGCTGCCGTCCGGCATGTATCCCCGATCGGCAAAGACTTCCTGCCGCGTCGACAGCCCCAGCCGCTCTCCGGCACGAATAAGCTCGCTACCCGCCAGGCCAACCAGAATCAGCTGCGGATTGCAGTCCCGCACCGCGCGGGCTATCGCCTCCGCCAGCGCCGGATCTTTCGCCGCCTGGTTATAGAGCATGCCGTGCGGCTTGACGTGACGCAGCACGCCATGCTCAGCGCCTACTATCGCCTCCAGCGCGCCGATCTGGTAGAGCACCTGAGCGTAGACCGTCTCCGGCGGGAGATCCATCGCCGTACGGCCAAAGTTCTCCCGGTCGGGAAAGCTGGGGTGAGCGCCAATCGCCACGCCGTTTTTCATAGCATTGCGTACGCTTTCCAGCATGGTCTGCGCATCGCCGGCATGAAAACCGCAGGCGATGTTGACCGAGGAGACCAGCGTCATCAGCGCCGTATCAGCGCTGCTGCCCTCCCCCAGATCGGCGTTTAAATCAATCTTTACCATCGAGCCTCCACGCCAGCTGTTCGAGATAGCGCTGCCGATCCTGCCGGGCCTTTAGCGCCTCCTCCAGCGTACACTGCACAAAATGAATCGGCTGGCCGAGAGGGATTTGCGCCAGATGGTAGCGATCCGCTTCGATAATGCAGGCAATACGCGGATAGCCGCCGGTGGTTTGCGCGTCGTTCATCAGTACGATGGGCTGCCCGTTGCCCGGCACCTGGATCACCCCCGGCAGCAGCCCATGAGACAGCAGCTCCCGGTCAGTCGTGCGGGTCAGCGGTTGCCCCTGAAGCCGATAACCCATACGGTTACTCTGCGGGCTGATCTTCCACGGCGAGCGCCAGAAAGACTCTTTTGAGGCTTCATCAAACTCCTGATATTCCGGTCCCGGCAAGGCGCGGATCACGTTCCCCCACAGCAACTGCTTGACGCCCTGCGTGGTGGTGAAATGGCGCGCTGAGGGCTTAATCGCCAGACGATCGCCGTCGCGCAGCAGCCGTCCTTCATGACCGCCCATTCCCGCTTTCTGGTCAGTGCTGGATGAGCCCAACACCTCCGGCACGTCGATGCCCCCCGCCACGGCAAGATAGCTACGCACGCCGTGCAGAGGACGCTTAAGCGTCAGACGCTGCCCGGCTTTCGCCCGCAATCGCCAGCCGGTCCACACCGCTTTGCCGTCCAGCGTTGCGTCACAGCCCGCGCCGGTTAAGGCAAACCAGGTTTCCTCACCAAACTCAATAACGCACTGGCCCAGCGTAATTTCTAACGCCGCCGTGCTGCCTGGGTTGCCTACCAGCAGGTTGGCAATCTCCAGCGAAGGACGATCGAGCGCGCCGCAGTAGCTCACGCCGGACTGACGCAGGCCAAAACGGCCAGCATCCTGTACTGAGGTGTAAAGTCCTGCACGAATAAGCGTTAACATACCCCCTCCTTCTGCGGGATAAAGCGCAGGGTGTCACCGGGACGCAGGAGTATGGGCGCGTCATGGCCGGGTTCAAATAACGGCGTGGACGTGTGCCCGATAAGCTGCCAGCCGCCCGGCGAAGCGAGCGGGTAAATTCCCGTTTGTTCGCCACCAATCGCCACGCTGCCCGCCGGTACGCTCAGGCGCGGCTCAGCCCGGCGCGGGGTGTGTAGCTGGGGCGATAACCCGCCAAGATAGGGGAAGCCCGGCTGGAAACCTAAAAACCAGACAACATAGTCGACTGAGCTGTGCAGCTCGACGACCTGCTTTTCCGTTAATCCACAGTGTTCCGCCACCACGCCAAGGTCAGGGCCACTTTTGCCGCCATAGACAACCGGGATCTCAATCGCCCGCGATTCCGGCTCCAGCGCCTCGCTCTCCTCCCACCAGCGTTGCAGACGCTCAATGGCATCCAGCGCCCCGGTGTGCGGATCGCGTAGCACCACGGTGATATTATTCATACCCGGAATAGCTTCAACCACGCCGGGTAGCTCGGGCAGTCGCTGAGCCAGGCGCCAGATACGCTTTTGCGTGGCAAGCGTCACCGGAGGCTCAAGCTCCAGAACTACCGCGGTTTCACCCAGAAGATAACAACGCGCTCGCTGCACTTAACTACCTCTCATCAGGCCGGATTAGGGATATCAATAAACGTCACATCCAGATCGGTATTTTCTGTCAGCCACTCGCTGAGGGCGCGGATGCCGCCGCGCTCGGTGGCATGATGGCCTGCCGCGTAAAAATGCAGGCCTTGTTCACGCGCAGAATGAATGGTCTGCTCGGAGACTTCGCCGGTAATAAACGCATCGACACCGAAGCGTGCCGCACTGTCAATAAAGCCCTGACCGCCGCCGGTGCACCATGCTACGCGCTTCACGGTGTTCGGCCCGGTGTCGCCGCACCACAGCGGACGACGCCCCAGGCGCGCTTCGATCCACGAGGCCAGCTCCAGCCCCGGTACCGGCATCGACAGCTCGCCCCACGGCACCAGGGGTTCAATTTCCCCCATCACGGTAATCCCCAACAGCTGCGCAAGCTGGACGTTATTACCCAGTTCAGGATGCGCGTCGAGCGGCAGGTGGTACCCGTACAGGTTGATGTCATTCGCCAGCAGCGTTTTGAGGCGGTTGCGCTTCATGCCGCGAATAATCGGCGATTCGTTTTTCCAGAAGTAACCGTGATGGACGATCACCGCATCGGCTTCCTGACGCACCGCCTCATCCAGCAGCGCCTGGCTTGCCGTCACGCCGGTGATGATTTTTTGCACCGTGTCGCGTCCCTCAACCTGCAAGCCATTCGGGCCGTAGTCGCTAAACGAGGCGGTGTTAAGTTTTTCGTTAATCAGGCGTTCCAGTTCACTGTTTTTCATCATCACTCTCTCAAGCTTTTCGGGCGGCTTCGTACGCCGCCAGCGTGGCGACGCGCGCCTGTTTATGGTCGACAATCGGACGGGGATAGTTCAGGGTAACGCGCTGTTTATCCGCCCATGTCCAGGGTTCATGAATGGCTTTGGCGGGGACATCCTTAAGCTCAGGTAGCCAGCGACGGATAAACTCGCCGTCAGCATCAAATCGTTGTCCCTGCGTGGTCGGATTAAAGATTCGAAAATAGGGAGCCGCATCCGTTCCGGTGGAGGCCGCCCACTGCCAGCCGCCGTTATTCGCCGCCAGATCGCCATCGATCAGCTGAGACATAAAATAACGCTCTCCGGTTCGCCAGTCGATAAGCAGATCCTTCACCAGGAAGCTGGCGGTAATCATTCGCAGACGGTTATGCATCCACCCGGTTTCATTGAGCTGCCGCATAGCCGCATCAACAATCGGGAAGCCGGTGAGTCCACGCTGCCATGCCTGAAGCAGCTTATCATTCGACTGCCACTGTACCTGTTCGGTCCAACGAATGAAGGGACGATGTTTACATAAATCAGGATGATACGTCATCAGGTGACGGTAAAACTCACGCCAAATCAGTTCGTTCAGCCACACAGCACCCGCGCCCCCGTCAAGCGCCTGAGGCTGTTCCGCCAGCAGCCGATGCAAACACTGGCGCGGAGAGAGCACGCCCAGCGCTAAACAGGCCGACAGGCGGCTGGTGCCTTCAATCGCTGGAAAATCCCGACGCGCCTCGTATTGTGCCGCCCCCTGCTTGCAGAACTGACGCAACTGGGCAATAGCCGCTTTCTCGCTGGCGGGGAATAACGCTTCATCGAACGACTGCTGAGGATAATTCACTGTGATTTCAGGCAGACCTGTTATCGTATCCCCTCTCACGGCTGGCGCGGAAACGCACTCGGGTAGCCCCTCTTTCAGGCGCTTGATAAACGCATTTTTAAACGGCGTGAAAACTTTATACATCTCGTGATTGCCGGTCATCACGCTGCCCGGCGCGAGCATCACGCTGTCATCAAAGCCTTCACAAACCACGCCCGTAAGGGTTTTCTCCAGCTGACGGTCGCGCTGCTGCTCGTTAAATTCGTACTGGTAGTTGTAAAAAAGACGCGTTACCGCGTGCTGCTTACAGATTGCCTGCACCGTCTGAAGCTGTGCGGCAAAATCGTTCACCTCTTCATAGATAAGCGGGATGCCTTTTTCGGCCAGTGAATGTTGCAGGTCATTCAAATACGCGCTGAGCAAAGACGCTTGCCGGGGCGCCATATCATGCTGCTGCCACTGCTCTGGCGTGGCGATAAACAGGGCCAGCACATTCGCGTCTTTGGCGCGGCAGGCCGCCGCGAGAGCGATGTTGTCGTGAATGCGTAAATCCGCGCGAAACCAAACCAGATGGGTGGGCATAAAACTCCTGGCAATTGTCCATTATGTCCGTAAGGGCATGCCGTAAAAGGAAAAAGGCATGCATTGAACTACTTTGCCATGAAGTGTAGACGGGATGAAATAAAAAAGGCCGCCCGAGGCGGCCTTAACGCTACTTGTCCTGCGCTATCGAGGTAAAGGCAACAAACACATCTGGTTTATCACTCTTTACAACGAGTACGCTGGCGACAATGAACGCAATACATAAATAGCGTTTCACTATGCGGTCCCTGCTGCTAACCGCTCCACCTATCACCACCGGTGATAAATCGGTGGACACAAGCCCGGGTAGGCGGGCTGCTTTACGGCTATGGATACACCTTTCCCAGGACCGATGCCCATTTGCGAGATGGCGGAAAGGGACGTGGCATCATAATTAACACCAACGCCAAAAGTAAGTTATTTAAATAAAATTAGGAATTTATAAAGGTGAAGTGGATTGCGAATTTTTCAAAGAAGGGTATGATAAAAATCCCGGGTAGGGGCTGCAAGATTACCCAACGGACCGCGAATCCCGAGGGACAAAAAAACCGCCACATTGTCGTTGGCGGTTTTTTTATGGCTACGATGTCGCGTCGTATCAGTAGAAATCGCAGGTTGCTTTCTCGGCCTGATCCATCCACACCGGCTTTTCGCTGGTTTTCGCCCAGACGCGGTGCAGGTAGCTGTAAAAACGTGCGCGATCTTTCCAGAACAGCATCACCGGCAGGGCCAGCACGCCAGCCACTACGGCGAAAGTGCGACGCATGAACACGATATGAGCCGGATACTCTTTATAAAGATCCATATTTTCTCCCCTATAGTTGGCCGGAAACGTCATCCGGAAAATTCGAAATTTGTGAGCTGGATAAAATAATATCGCTTTGCGTGTAATTTTACTACTCATCCGACCACTTATTTTCATCCATTTAGTGAATATTTACACTCACGCCGTAATTAAGTTACAAAAAAGCTAACGATTTACTTATCAATAGTTAAATTGTGGACTTTCCATTTTTATACTTTTTTTACACCCCTCCCCCCGATTTTTGCGAAATCTTTGCGCCGTAAATCCTACCGTTAGCACCATTACAAATGTCACCCGGAGGTGGAGTGTGAGTGCAGGTCTGATTGCCGGCATCGTGCTGGTGTTCCTGTTAATGGCTTATCTGATTTATGCCCTGATTAATGCGGAGGCATTCTGATGGCTGCTCAGGCGTTTTTGCTTATTGCCAGCTTTTTACTGGTGCTGTTTGTGCTCTCCAGGCCGCTGGGAACCGCGCTGGCGCGGCTGATCGGCAACGCGCCATTGCCGGGCACGAGAACGATTGAAAATGTGCTCTGGCGCGTTTCAGGTATAAACGATCAGGAAATGAACTGGCGTCAGTATCTGATGGCGATACTGCTGCTGAATATCGTGGGGCTTATTGCCCTTTTTGCGATGCTCATGCTCCAGGGGAGCCTGCCGTTAAACCCGCAACGGCTACCCGGTTTATCCTGGCACCTGGCGCTGAACACGGCGGTCAGTTTTGTGACCAACACTAACTGGCAGTCTTACGCCGGTGAAACAACGCTCAGCTACTTCAGCCAGATGGTAGGGTTAACCGTGCAAAACTTTCTGTCTGCGGCCAGCGGTATCGCGGTGATCTTCGCCCTGACGCGCGCCTTTGCCCGCCAGAATGTCAGCACGCTCGGCAACGCGTGGGTTGATGTCACGCGCATTACCCTTTGGGTCCTGGTTCCTGTTGCGCTGCTTATTGCCCTGTTCTTTATTCAGCAAGGCACCCTGCAAAACCTGCTGCCTTATACCCCTTACACCTCGCTTGAAGGAACCGGGGGACTTCTGCCGATGGGGCCAGTTGCATCGCAGGAAGCGATCAAGATGCTGGGGACCAACGGCGGCGGCTTCTTCAACGCCAATTCATCCCATCCGTTTGAAAACCCAACGGCATTGACCAATTTTGTGCAGATGCTGGCGATCTTCCTGATCCCCACCGCGCTCTGTTTCGCCTTTGGTGATGTGGTTAACGATCGCCGCCAGGGCCGCACGCTGCTGTGGGCGATGACGCTCATCTTCGTGGTCTGCGTAGCCCTGGTGATGTGGGCCGAATGGAACGGCAACAGCCACTTCATGCCGCTGGGGGCCAACAGCAATATTAACCTGGAAGGCAAAGAGAGCCGCTTCGGCGTTCTTGCCAGCAGCCTTTATGCGGTGGTCACCACGGCGGCCTCCTGCGGGGCGGTGAACGCCATGCACGACTCTTTCACCGCGCTCGGCGGCATGATTCCGATGTGGCTGATGCAGATTGGCGAGGTGGTCTTCGGTGGGGTCGGCTCGGGGCTGTACGGCATGCTGCTATTCGTTCTGCTGGCGGTGTTTATCGCCGGGCTGATGATTGGCCGCACGCCGGAGTATCTCGGTAAAAAAATCGACGTTCGCGAGATGAAGTTAACCGCGCTGGCGATCCTGGTCACCCCCGCCCTTGTGCTGCTCGGCACCGCCCTGGCGCTGATGACCGAGGCAGGCCGCAGCGGCATCTTTAACCCGGGCATCCACGGCTTTAGCGAAGTGCTGTATGCCGTGTCTTCCGCCGCCAACAACAACGGCAGCGCCTTTGCCGGGCTAAGCGCCAACTCGCCGTTCTGGAACTGTCTGCTGGCGTTCTGCATGTTCGTTGGGCGTTTCGGTGTGATTATTCCCGTCATGGCAATCGCTGGAGCACTGGTGAATAAGAAAATCCAGCCGACCACCGCCGGTACGTTACCGACTCACGGCGCGCTGTTCGTCGGCCTGCTGATTGGCACCGTCCTGCTGGTGGGCGCCCTGACCTTTATCCCCGCCCTCGCGTTAGGCCCGGTTGCGGAAACTCTCTCTTTACGCTGATTTTGCGGAGAATTTGTCATGAGTCGTAAACAACTGGCCCTGCTCGAACCGTCCTTAGTTCGTCAGGCCCTTATGGATGCGGTAAAAAAACTGAGCCCGCGCGTGCAGTGGCACAACCCGGTGATGTTTATCGTCTGGATGGGGAGCTTACTCACCACCGCGCTGGCGATTGCCATGGGAACGGGCCACCTGGCGGGCAATGCAGCCTTTACCGGCGCCATCAGCCTGTGGCTGTGGTTTACCGTGCTGTTCGCCAACTTCGCCGAAGCGCTGGCAGAAGGCCGCAGTAAAGCACAGGCTAACAGCCTGAAAGGGGTAAAAAAGACCGCCTTTGCGCGCAAATTACGTGAACCGAAATATGGCGCGGAAATGGATCACGTTCCGGCGGATGAACTGCGTAAAGGTGACGTGGTGCTGGTGGAAGCCGGCGACATCATCCCCTGCGACGGGGAGGTCATTGAAGGCGGCGCATCGGTGGACGAAAGCGCCATCACCGGGGAATCCGCCCCGGTGATCCGCGAGTCCGGCGGCGACTTCGCCTCCGTAACGGGCGGGACCCGCATTCTTTCCGACTGGCTGGTGATCCAGTGCAGCGTTAACCCGGGCGAAACTTTCCTCGACCGGATGATCGCTATGGTCGAAGGCGCACAGCGTCGTAAAACACCGAACGAAATTGCCCTGACCATTCTGCTGGTGGCGCTTACCCTCGTCTTCCTGCTGGCAACGGCGACCCTGTGGCCGTTCTCCGCCTACGGCGGCACGGCGGTCAGCGTTACCGTGCTGGTGGCCCTGCTGGTGTGCCTTATCCCCACGACGATCGGCGGCCTGCTTTCCGCAATTGGCGTGGCGGGGATGAGCCGCATGCTGGGCGCGAACGTTATCGCCACCAGCGGACGCGCCGTGGAAGCGGCGGGCGACGTAGACGTGCTGTTGCTGGATAAAACCGGGACCATCACCCTGGGGAATCGTCAGGCATCTGAATTTTTACCCGCCCCCGGCGTGGATGAAAAAACGCTGGCGGATGCGGCGCAACTCTCCTCTCTGGCCGATGAAACGCCGGAAGGCCGCAGCATCGTGATCCTGGCCAAGCAGCGCTTCAACCTGCGCCAGCGCGACGTGCAGAGCCTGCACGCCACCTTCGTGCCGTTCACCGCGCAAACCCGGATGAGTGGGATCAATATTCAGGACCGGATGATCCGTAAAGGGTCGGTTGACGCCATTCGTCGTCATATTGAGGCAAACAATGGCCACTTCCCGCCTGAGGTGGACAAGCTGGTTGAAAACGTGGCGCGTCAGGGGGCGACACCTCTGGTGGTGGCGGAAGGAGCAAGCGTGCTGGGCGTGATAGCCCTGAAGGATATCGTTAAAGGCGGTATCAAGGAGCGTTTCGCCCAGATGCGCAAGATGGGCATCAAAACGGTGATGATCACCGGGGATAACCGCCTCACCGCGGCCGCCATTGCTGCCGAAGCGGGCGTGGATGATTTTCTCTCCGAAGCGACGCCGGAAGCCAAGCTGGCACTCATTCGCCAGTATCAGGCGGAAGGCCGTCTGGTGGCGATGACGGGCGATGGCACTAACGATGCCCCGGCGCTGGCGCAGGCCGACGTGGCGGTGGCGATGAACTCCGGTACGCAGGCAGCAAAAGAGGCGGGCAACATGGTCGACCTCGATTCGAACCCGACCAAGCTGATCGAAGTGGTGCATATCGGCAAACAGATGCTGATGACGCGCGGCTCGCTGACCACGTTTAGCATCGCCAACGACGTGGCGAAGTATTTCGCCATTATCCCGGCGGCGTTTGCGGCGACCTATCCGCAGCTGAACGCCCTGAACGTGATGCACCTGCACTCCCCGGCGTCGGCCATCATGAGCGCGGTGATTTTCAACGCCCTGATCATTGTCTTCCTCATCCCGCTGGCGCTGAAAGGGGTGAGCTATAAGCCGCTGACGGCCGCCGCCATGCTGCGCCGCAACCTGTGGATTTACGGCCTGGGTGGGCTGGTGGTGCCCTTTATCGGGATCAAGGTTATCGACGTGCTGTTAACGCTGTTTGGGCTGGTTTAAAGGTGAATCAAATGACGATGTTACGTCCCGCTATACTGTTGTTTATTCTGCTGTCTCTGATTACCGGCGGACTTTACCCGCTGGTGACCACGGCGCTCGGCCAGTGGTGGTTTAAGGACCAGGCCAACGGCTCGCTGATTATCCAGAAGGGTGAAAACCGGGGCTCGCGCCTGATTGGGCAGAACTTCACGGGCGCAGGCTACTTCCAGGGACGCCCTTCCGCCACTGCGGAAAGCCCGTATAATCCAATGGCGTCCGGCGGCAGCAATCTGGCAGGCAGCAATCCCGCGCTGGATAAAGCCATCGCTGAACGCGTTGCCGCCCTGCGCGCCGCCAATCCGCAGGCCAGCCGTGATGTGCCGGTTGAGCTGGTCACCGCGTCGGCAAGCGGGCTGGACTACAGCCTGACGCCGGACGCGGCGGCATGGCAAATTCCACGCGTGGCCGCCGCCCGCCAGCTGCCCTTCGAACAGGTGAGCAAGCTGGTCGCAGAGCACACGCAAAAGCCGCTGGTCAGCTTCATCGGCATGCCGGTAGTGAACATTGTTGAGCTGAATCTGGCGCTGGACGCGCTAAGGAAAAACTAAATGACCGACGAGCCCATGCGCCCGGATCCGGACAGGCTGCTTGAACAGACGGCGGAAGCCCATCGCGGCAAGCTGAAAATTTTTTTCGGTGCCTGTGCGGGCGTCGGGAAAACCTTCGCCATGCTGACGGAAGCCCAGCGGCTGCGGGCGCAGGGGCTTGATATTCTCATCGGCGTGGTGGAAACCCACGGTCGCAAAGAGACGGCGGCGCTGCTGACGGGGCTGGCGACGCAGCCGCCCCAGCGCATTAACCATCGCGGGCGGCTGGTCGCGGAGTTCGATCTGGATGCCGCCCTCGCCCGCCGACCTGCGCTCATTCTGATGGACGAACTGGCGCACAGCAACGCGCCGGGCTCGCGTCATCCGAAGCGCTGGCAGGATGTTGAGGAGCTGCTTGAAGCCGGTATCGACGTCTTCACCACGGTGAATGTTCAGCATCTGGAAAGTCTGAACGACGTGGTGAGCGGCGTCACCGGCATTCAGGTGCGGGAGACCGTCCCCGATCCGTTTTTTGATTCTGCCGATGAGGTTGTTCTGGTTGACCTGCCGCCGGACGATCTGCGCCAGCGCCTGCACGAAGGCAAGGTGTATATTGCCGGCCAGGCCGAACGCGCCATCGAACATTTCTTCCGCAAGGGAAACCTGATTGCCCTGCGCGAGCTGGCCCTGCGCCGCACTGCCGATCGCGTTGATGATCAGATGCGCGCCTGGCGAGACCTACAGGGGCGAGAGCGCGTCTGGCACACGCGGGACGCCATTCTGTTATGCATTGGCCACGGCAGCGGCAATGAAAAGCTGGTCCGCACCGCCGCCCGGCTTGCGGCAAAGTTTGGCAGCGTCTGGCACGCGGTATACGTCGAAACGCCGCAGCTTCACGCTCTGCCTGAGAATCAGCGCCGCGCCATTCTGAGCGCGCTGCGGCTGGCTCAGGAGCTGGGCGCGGAAACCGCAACCCTTTCCGATCCGCAGGAAGATAAAGCCATTCTGCGCTACGCGCGCGAGCACAACCTGGGCAAGATTGTCATTGGGCGTCGCCAGCATCGCCGCTGGTTTAGCCGGGAATCTTTCGCCGACAGGCTGGCACGCCGCGCGCCGGATCTCGATTTAGTCATCGTCGCGCTGGATGACAGACCCGCTCCCCTGCCCAACCGCGCGCCGGACGCCCGCGCCTTTGGCGATAAATGGCGCATGCAGATCCGCGGCTGCCTGGTGGCCGTGGTGCTCTGCGCCCTGATTACGGTGATTGCCAGCCAGTGGCTCATCGCCTTCGACGCCGCCAATCTGGTCATGATTTATCTGCTGGGCGTCGTCGTGGTCGCCCTCTTTTACGGCCGCTGGCCGTCGGTGCTGGCAACGGTGATCAACGTCGTCAGCTTCGATCTGTTCTTTATTGCGCCACGCGGGACGCTTGCCGTCTCGGACGTGCAGTACATTCTGACTTTTGCCGTGATGCTTACCGTCGGGCTGGTGATCGGGAACCTGACGGCGGGCGTGCGCTACCAGGCGCGCATTGCCCGCTACCGCGAGCAGCGCACGCGACATCTTTACGAAATGTCAAAATCGCTGGCGGTCGGCCGCACGCAGCAGGATATCGTCCAGACCAGCGAGCAGTATATCCGCTCAACGTTTCATGCCAGCAACCTGATTTTACTCCCCGACGAGCACGGACATCTTCGCCCGCTTACCTCGCCTTCGGGCATGACACCGTGGGATGAAGCGATTGCCCGCTGGAGCTTCGACAAAGGGTTACCCGCCGGTGCCGGAACCGACACCCTGCCCGGCGTGCCTTACCAGATCCTGCCGCTGCGCAGCGCGGATAAAAACCACGGGCTGGTCATCGTGGAGCCGTCTAACCAACGCCAGCTGATGATCCCCGAGCAGCAGCGCCTGCTGGAAACCTTCACCCTGCTGGTCGCCAGCGCCCTTGAGCGGCTGGCGCTTACCGCCAGCGAAGAGCAGGCGCGGCTGGCAAGCGAGCGTGAAAGTATCCGCAACTCGCTGCTGGCGGCGCTTTCCCACGATCTGCGCACCCCGCTCACCGTGCTGTTTGGTCAGTCCGAAATTCTCACGCTGGATCTGGCGGCGGAAGGGTCGAAGCATGCGGTACAGGCCAGCGAAATTCGCCAGCACGTGCTGAATACCACGCGCCTGGTGAATAACCTGCTGGACATGGCGCGCATTCAGTCCGGCGGTTTTAACCTCAAAAAAGAGTGGCTTACGCTTGAAGAGGTTGTCGGCAGCGCGCTGAAGATGCTGGAGCCGGGTCTGGGTGGACGCCATATTGCGCTGAACATGCCGGAACCCCTGACGCTCATACATGTTGATGGCCCGCTGTTTGAGCGCGTCCTGATTAATCTTCTGGAAAACGCGGCTAAATACGCAGGAGCAAAAGCGCAGATTGGGATCGCCGCCGGGGTCGATACGCAGACGCTGCGGCTTGAGATCTGGGATACCGGGCCGGGTATTCCGGCGGGTCAGGAGCGCGCCATTTTCGAAAAATTTGCGCGCGGCAATAAGGAATCCGCCATTCCGGGCGTTGGGCTGGGACTCGCGATCTGCCAGGCGATTGTCGACGTGCATGGCGGCACCATTTCAGCCGAGAACCGCCCGGAAGGTGGCGCGCGCTTTTGTGTTACACTTCCTCTTGAAACTCCACCAGAACTTGATGATTTACCAGAGGATATGTGATTAACGTTCTGATTGTTGAAGATGAGCTCGCTATCAGCCGATTTCTGCGTACCGCGCTGGAAGGCGACGGTTTGCGCGTTCATGAAGCCGGTACGCTTCAACGGGGGTTAATCGAAGCCGCGACCCGCAAGCCGGACCTGGTGATTCTGGATCTGGGGCTCCCGGATGGCGACGGCATTGATTTTATTCGCGAAGTGCGTCAGTGGAGCCAGATGCCGATTCTGGTCCTTTCAGCCCGCACCGAAGAGGCGGATAAAATCGCCGCGCTGGATGCCGGAGCGGATGATTATCTGATTAAACCGTTTGGCATTGGCGAGCTACAGGCCCGGCTTCGTGTGGCGCTGCGTCGTCACAGTGCCACAACCCCTTCTGATCCGGTGTACGCCTTTGGCGATATCCGCGTCGATCTTGCTGCCCGCCGCATTGTGCGAGGAGAAGAAGAGGTTCACCTCACGCCCATCGAATTTCGTCTGCTGGCCGTGCTGCTCAACAACCATGGAAAAGTGCTAACGCAGCGACAGCTCTTAAGCCAGGTCTGGGGGCCGAATGCTGTTGAGCATAGTCACTATTTACGCATTTATATGGGACACCTTCGCCAGAAACTTGAAGCCGATCCCGCGCGTCCGCGTCATTTATTAACAGAAACCGGTATTGGCTATCGGTTTATGATCTGAATAAGTATTCAAATCAATCTTAAATAAAGAAAGTCATCACCCTGAATATGCCATGAAAATAATGCAGAGGTTATTTTCATGGCTATATTCGTCCTTCCCAAACACAATTCAAACACCAATTTAACATCAAGCCAACAAAACAGCATTTTGATCTGCATTATTCATCAAAAACGACTAATTATTTCTGAAATGATCGGTTAATGGTGATCTGATTCACAGTTAATCCCTTTTTCCTGGATAAAATGACCATGCTTTCAATTACTGAAAGGAAACTGAACATGGAAAACAATAATCGTTTAATGCCCCATATAAGGCGGACAACACATATCATGATGTTTGCCCACCGTAACTGTTTTGACTTTCATCTCTTCAACGCCCGGTAGTCCTTCGACTTCTGGCGCATCTGCTTACAGGTCTTCCTGAAACTTGCTATTTTACAGGCGCTTGCCTGCGAACACCTGCGCTCACTTTCTGCAATTCAGATTCTCCGCAACCGGGCGGACTGAATTCTACTCAGCAAAAAGCAATTAACTGATTTCGTATCAGCGGCCACGCTTTGCTTTTTTTTCCCGGAAATAATCGATTTCTTTATTGCAAGAAGTCGAGGGCCCCATATTGCCTGAAATAAAGAGAAAAAGATGAAAACGTTAAAAATTGCCGTCAGCCGTGCCTGTCCTGAATGCTTTACCACGTCGCGTGAAATTGTGGATGTCAGCGCATCGGACTATATTGATGTGGCAGCCGTGGTGCTGGCCGTCAGCGATATTTTCACCGGCGCCATAGAAGAAATAGACGCCACAGGATTTGGTATTCCGGTGTTTATTGCCACCCATAAAGAAGAAAGGGTTCCGGCTGAATATTTGTCCCGTATTCACGGCGTTTTTGAGTACTCTGATACCAGCAATGAATTCTACGGACGCCAGCTTGAAGCGGCGGCGCAGAAGTACGAAACCCAGCTTCGCCCGCCGTTCTTCCGCGCGCTGGTCGATTACGTCCAGCAGGGGAACAGCGCGTTTGACTGCCCGGGGCACCAGGGAGGCCAGTTCTTCCGCCGCCATCCGGCGGGGAATCAGTTTGTCGATTTCTTTGGCGAAACACTATTCCGCGCCGATCTGTGCAACGCCGATGTGGCAATGGGCGATCTGCTGATCCACGAGGGCGCGCCCTGCATCGCCCAGCAGCATGCGGCAAAGGTCTTTAATGCCGATAAAACCTACTTCGTGCTGAACGGCACCTCCTCATCCAACAAGGTGGTGCTCAATGCGCTGCTCACGCCGGGCGATCTGGTGCTGTTCGATCGCAATAACCATAAATCTAATCACCACGGCGCGCTGTTACAGGCAGGAGCGACGCCGGTTTATCTCGAAACGGCGCGCAACCCGTACGGGTTTATCGGCGGTATCGACGCGCACTGTTTTGAAGAGAGCTACCTGCGGGAGCTGGTGTCAGAAGTCGCGCCTGGCCGCGCGCGGGATGAACGTCCGTTCCGCCTGGCGGTGATCCAGCTGGGCACCTACGACGGCACCATCTATAACGCCCGTCAGGTGGTGGATAAGATTGGTCACCTCTGTGACTACATTCTGTTTGACTCCGCCTGGGTCGGCTACGAGCAGTTTATCCCGATGATGGCCGACTGCTCGCCGCTGCTGCTGGAGCTGAACGAAAACGATCCGGGCATTCTGGTTACCCAGTCGGTGCATAAGCAGCAGGCGGGTTTCTCGCAAACCTCGCAAATCCATAAGAAGGACAGCCATATCAAAGGCCAGCCGCGCTATGTCCCGCATAAGCGACTCAACAACGCCTTCATGATGCACGCCTCCACCAGCCCCTTTTATCCGCTGTTTGCCGCCCTGGATATCAACGCCCGCATGCATGAGGGGCAAAGTGGGCGCAACATGTGGATGGACTGCGTCGTGACGGGTATCGACGCGCGAAAACTGATCCTTCAGAACTGTCAGTTTATTCGCCCATTTGTGCCGGAGACGGTGGACGGCCGTCCGTGGGAAAGCTGGGATACGGCGGAAATCGCCACCGATCTGCGCTTCTTCCATTTCGTCCCGGGCGAACGCTGGCACGCATTCGAGGGATATGCCGAGCATCAGTATTTTATCGATCCGTGCAAGCTGCTGCTGACCACGCCGGGCATCAACGCCCGTACCGGTGAGTACGATGATTTCGGCGTGCCCGCCACCATCCTTGCCAACTTCCTGCGTGAAAACGGCATCGTGCCGGAAAAATGCGACCTCAACTCCATTCTCTTCCTGCTCACCCCGGCGGAGGACATGGGCAAATTGCAGCAGCTCGTCGCCCAGCTGGTGCGCTTCGAAAAACTGCTCCAGAGCGATGTGCCGCTAAAAGAGGTTCTGCCCTCTCTTTGTAAGCAACATCCGGATCGTTACGCGGATTACACCCTGCGCCAGATTTGTCAGGAGATGCATGACCTTTATGCCCGCCACAATGTGAAACAACTGCAAAAAGAGATGTTCCGTAAGTCTCACTTCCCGCGCGTCATGATGAACCCGCAGGAGGCGAACTACGCGTACCTGCGCGGTGAGGTCGAACTGGTCTCCCTGCGCGATGCACAAGGCCGTATCGCCGCCGAAGGTGCGCTGCCTTACCCACCGGGGGTGCTGTGCGTGGTGCCGGGTGAAGTCTGGGGCGGTTCCGTGCTGCGCTACTTTGCCGCACTGGAAGACGGAATCAACCTGCTGCCGGGCTTTGCGCCGGAGTTACAGGGGGTTTACATCGAGGAGCGTGACGGGCGCAAAGAGGTGCGCTGCTACGTCATCAAACAACCTGCCGCTCAGCCAGCGCTGCTGAAAGGAGAAAAATTATGAGTAAAGCTAACAAGATGGGCGTAGTGCAACTCACTATTCTCACCATGGTGAACATGATGGGTTCCGGGATCATCATGCTGCCTACCAAGCTTGCTGAGGTGGGGACCATTTCGATTATCTCCTGGCTCGTGACCGCCGTGGGCTCGATGGCGCTGGCGTGGGCGTTTGCCAAGTGCGGAATGTTCAGCCGCAAGTCAGGCGGGATGGGGGGCTATGCCGAATATGCGTTCGGTAAGTCCGGTAACTTTATGGCGAACTACACCTACGGCGTGTCGCTGCTGATCGCTAACGTGGCGATTGCCATTTCCGCTGTCGGTTACGGCACGGAGCTGTTTGGCGCGACGCTGACCCCGGTGCAGATTGGGCTGGCAACCATCGGCGTGCTGTGGATCTGTACCGTCGCCAACTTTGGCGGCGCGCGCATCACCGGACAACTCAGCAGCATTACCGTCTGGGGCGTGATCATCCCGGTGGTCGGTCTGTGCATCATCGGCTGGTTCTGGTTCAGCCCGACGCTGTACGCCAACTCCTGGAACCCGCACCACGTGCCGTTCTTCACCGCCGTGGGCTCGTCCATCGCCATGACGCTGTGGGCTTTCCTCGGTCTGGAATCGGCCTGTGCGAATGCTGAAGTGGTGGAAAACCCGGAGAAGAACGTGCCCATCGCGGTTCTCGGCGGAACGCTGGGCGCGGCGGTGATCTACATCATTTCGACCAACGTGATTGCGGGGATTGTGCCCAACATGGATCTGGCTAACTCCACGGCACCGTTCGGGCTGGCGTTTGCGCAGATGTTTACGCCGGAGGTGGGGAAAGTCATCATGGGGCTGATGGTGATGTCCTGCTGCGGCTCGCTGCTAGGCTGGCAGTTCACCATCGCTCAGGTGTTTAAATCTTCAGCTGACGAAGGGTATTTCCCGAAAATCTTCTCCCGCGTCACCAAAGCGGATGCGCCGGTACAGGGCATGCTGGCGATTGTGATTTTCCAGAGCGGTTTGTCACTCATGACCATCAGCCCGTCGCTGAACAGCCAGTTTAACGTGCTGGTAAACCTGGCGGTGGTGACGAACATCATTCCGTACATTCTGTCGATGGCGGCGCTGGTGATTATTCAGAAGGTGGCGAAGGTGGATCCGCGCAAAGCCCGTGCGGCCAATATCGTGGCGCTGATTGGCGCGATCTATAGCTTCTACGCGCTCTACTCGTCCGGCCAGGAAGCAATGCTGTATGGCGCGATGGTGACCTTTATGGGCTGGACGCTGTATGGTCTGGTCTCACCACGGTTTGAACTGAAGAACAAGCATAGTTAAAAAAAAGCCCGGTGGCGCTATCGCTTACCGGGCCTACGATCGCTGTTGTAGGCCGGGCAAACGCAGTGCCGCCCGGCACACAAACCGCACTTACGCGTTTTTCAGCACTTCGCTGACAATCTCTACCGCTTCTTTCTCAATCTGCTGACGGTGCTCAGCGCCGAGGAAGCTTTCGCAATAGATTTTGTACGCATCTTCCGTACCGGATGGACGCGCCGCGAACCAGCCGTTTTCGGTCATCACCTTCAGGCCGCCGATGGCCGCGCCGTTGCCCGGAGCCGCCGTCAGACGCGCGGTGATCGGGTCACCTGCCAGCGTGCTGGCGCTGACCATTTCCGGAGACAGTTTTGACAGGGCTGCTTTTTGCGCAGACGTGGCGCCCGCCTGAATACGGTTATAGCTTGGCGCGCCAAAACGTTCCGCCAGCTCGTTGTAATGTTCCTGCGGGTTCTTACCGGTAACTGCGGTGATTTCCGCCGCCAGCAGGCACATGATGATGCCGTCTTTATCGGTTGACCATGGGGTGCCGTCAAAGCGCAGGAAGGATGCACCCGCGCTCTCTTCACCACCAAAGCCAAAGCTGCCGTCGTGCAGGCCGTCAACAAACCACTTGAAGCCCACCGGCACTTCCACCAGCTTACGGCCCAGTGCGTCGACCACGCGGTCAATCATGGCGGAAGAGACCAGCGTTTTACCAACCGCCACCTCTTTGCCCCACTGCGGACGGTGCTGGAACAGGTAGTTGATGGCAACGGCCAGATAGTGGTTCGGGTTCATCAGCCCTGCCGGGGTAACGATACCGTGACGGTCGTAGTCCGGGTCGTTGGCAAAGGCCAGGTCGAACTTGTCACGCAGCGCCAGCAGGCCAGCCATTGCGCATTCGGAGGAGCAGTCCATACGGATCGCGCCGTCTTTATCCAGGTGCATAAAGCGGAACGTCTGATCGACGTGATCGTTCACGATGGTCAGATCCAGCTTGTAATGCTCGGCAATGCGTTTCCAGTATTCGATACCGGAACCGCCCAGCGGATCCACGCCCAGCTTCAGGCCAGCTTTCTGGATCGCGGCCATATCGACGATATCCGCCAGCCCTTCCACAAACGGCTGCACCAAATCCTGCTCTTTCACATGACCGGAGGCCATGGCTTCATCCAGCGAGATACGCTTCACGCCGTTCAGGCCATTTGCCAGCAATGCGTTGGCGCGATCTTCCACCACTTTCGTGACGTTGGTATCTGCCGGGCCACCGTTAGGTGGGTTGTACTTGATGCCGCCATCTTCCGGTGGGTTGTGGGACGGGGTGATCACAATGCCGTCAGCCTGCGCGCCCCCTTTTTTGTTGTGTACCAGAATAGCGTTAGACACCGCAGGCGTTGGCGTGAAACCGTTGTTCTCCTGAACAATCACGTCTACGCCGTTTGCCGCCAGCACTTCCAGCACGGAGATAAAAGCAGGTTCAGACAGGGCGTGGGTATCTTTCCCAACATAGCACGGACCGGTGACGCCATTTTTCGCGCGCTCTTCCGCGATGGCCTGAGCAATGGCCAGAATGTGCGGTTCGTTAAAGCTGTGGCGCGCCGCGCTGCCGCGGTGGCCAGATGTACCAAACTTCACTGCGTGTTCTGCGTTGCCCACGACCGGCTTCAGCACGTAGTACTGCGCGGTCAGTTGAGCGACGTTAATCAAATCGCGTTGTTGTGCAGGTTGTCCTGCACGGCTGTGATTTGCCATTGCCTGGTCCTTCTGATGCAAGGGTTAAATTGTACCGCAAACCTTTTCGATCAATTCCGCCGGGAACTGCATGGATTGCATGATATGTTCGATCATGCTGCACTTGCGGCCCGTATTGGTATTCGTGATCACCCAGTATGGCGTACCGGGAACATGTTTGGGCTTGGTTTGATTGCCATTTTGCAGCAGCGTCTGCTCGTCACCTGCGAAGTAAACGCGGGTGCGGCCGTGCAGCGACTCTGTCGCTTCAGCAAAGGCATTGTGATCCAGTGAGTAAAGTGTAGACAGCACCAGCATAAAGCGGTTAACCGCCTTTTTCTGCTCGGCATATTCGTCGGACAGCAGCAGTTCACGCATCGCGCGCACTTTGTCTTTTGCCGGCATGACGGCAGGTTTTACCTGTGCAACAACGCTCGGCTGAGACACGACATCTTTAGTGACGGGAGTGGGCTGTGAGGCGGCGGAAATTTTAAGCATGCGCCGTAAAATGTCGGACGCGCTCTCCCCAATATGCCGCGTCTGGCTGGCAATATACTGATAGAGTTCGTCATCAACTTCGATTGTTTTCATCTTAATCCAGTGCGATATCTTATCTGAATACAAGTCGTTGAGATTATAGGTTCAAATCCCAACAGCGGATAGCGTCAAACCAGGTTGGCGGCAAAAGTCAGATTAAACTGGATCCTTGCCCCCGGGCGGCAGAATGGTCAACATGATACCCTAACCTGACAAACCTAAAAAAAGAACTTTGCCATGAAATTGAATACCCGAGCGCAAACTGCACAATCGCCGAACAATAATTCTCCCATCGTACTGGTTCACGGCCTGTTTGGTAGCCTGGATAACCTGGGCGTGCTGGCGCGCGATTTAGTGACCGATCATGAGATCCTTCAGGTTGACATGCGAAATCACGGTCTTTCCGGGCGCTCGGAAACGATGACCTACGCGGCCATGGCGCAGGATCTGCTGGACACCCTCGATGCGAATAATATTCAGAAAGCGACGCTCATCGGGCATTCAATGGGCGGTAAAGCGGTGATGGCGCTCACCGCCCTGGCCCCCGAGCGGATTTCCGGGCTGGTGGTCATTGACGTTGCGCCCGTCAATTACGACGTTCGCCGTCACGATGAGATTTTCGCTGCCATCAACGCCGTGACGGCGTCAGGCGTCTCCACACGCCAGCAGGCGGCTGCCGTTATGCGCGAGCATCTCGATGAAGAAGGCGTGGTGCAGTTTCTGCTGAAATCATTTGTCGACGGACAATGGCGCTTTAACGTTCCGGTCCTGTGGGATCAGTATTCGCATATTGTGGGCTGGGAAACCGTCCCCGCCTGGCCGCGCCCTACCCTCTTCATTCGTGGCGGCAACTCTCCTTACGTTACTGATGCGTACCGTGACGCGCTGCTGGCGCAATTCCCGCAGGCACGCGCTCACGTCATTGCCGGTGCCGGGCACTGGGTACATGCAGAAAAACCTGACGCCGTCCTGCGCGCCATTCGCCGCTATCTCACTGATACCGCGAATTGATTAAAAAGCCAGCGACCGGAAGACGACGGGCTTCCAGTCGTTGGCGTGTGGATTTGGGTGATGTATGATGGCGCGCTTATCGCCCGGGCATTAGCAGGGCGGCGTGTATCCCCCGAAGTCTCAGAATCATGGCCAAAGAACAAACGGACCGTACGACACTAGATCTGTTCGCGAATGAGCGTCGACCGGGACGACCGAAAACGAATCCGCTTTCACGCGATGAACAGCTGCGTATCAATAAACGCAACCAGCTTAAACGCGATAAAAATCGTGGGCTTAAGCGTGTCGAACTGAAGCTGAATGCCGATGCCGTCGATGCGCTTAACGCGTTAGCTGACGCGCGCAACATCAGCCGCAGCGAACTGATCGAAGAGATGCTGATCGCCCAGCTTGAGACGTTACGCGGCAAGGCGTGAGTCAGAAAATCCTCAATATTACCTTTTTCATGTAGCACAGAGTGCAGTCCTGCGTGATAGCTGTTTCCGCAGGGTTGTCTGTTCTGCTATTATTGCCCTTATCCGTGGACAATTTGCGCCACCATACCATTAAGTTTCAAGAGGTTATTTTACTCATGGCAATCATCGGCATTTTCTTTGGCAGTGATACCGGCAATACTGAAAATATCGCAAAAAACATTCAAAAACAGCTCGGTAAAGACGTTGCTGATGTGCATGACATCGCCAAGAGCAGCAAAGAAGATCTCGAGGGCTATGACATCCTGCTGCTGGGCATCCCGACCTGGTACTACGGTGAAGCCCAGTGTGACTGGGACGATTTCTTCCCGACGCTGGAAGAGGTTGACTTCAACGGCAAGCTGGTTGCCCTGTTCGGCTGCGGCGATCAGGAAGATTATGCTGAGTATTTCTGTGATGCGCTGGGCACCATTCGCGACATCATTGAGCCACGCGGCGCGGCGATCGTCGGTCACTGGCCAACGGCGGGTTACCACTTCGAGGCTTCTAAAGGTCTGGCAGATGACGATCACTTCGTTGGCCTGGCCATTGACGAAGACCGCCAGCCAGAGCTGACCGCTGAGCGCGTAGAAAAATGGGTTAAGCAGGTTCGCGAAGAGCTGAACCTGGACGATATCCTTAACGCCTGATATCCCTGCGGCGCAACTCCGGTTGCGCCCGTTTTCCAGGTAAAACCGATTAAATTAATTGCTACAAACTTTTAACTTTTTCGCTCAGACCTGTACAATATCCCCCTGGTAAAAAGTGGGTGCCATCGAACAAGTTTGTTGGTGATACCACGTTTTTATAAGCATACTTTGCTTGAGACTTGCAGTTTTCATTTAGGCATGGCAGTTCTATAATGAGACGCATTATCCCAAGTGCATTTTCTGTCACTTCTTCTTTTGAAGTGAATCGTTTAGCAACAGGACAGATTCCGCATGACTGACAACAATACCGCATTAAAGAAAGCTGGCCTGAAAGTAACGCTTCCTCGGTTAAAAATCCTTGAAGTGCTTCAGGGGCCAGACAATCACCATGTCAGTGCGGAAGACCTTTACAAGCGTCTTATCGATATGGGTGAAGAGATTGGGCTGGCAACCGTCTATCGTGTGCTGAACCAGTTTGACGACGCGGGCATTGTTACTCGTCATAATTTCGAAGGCGGCAAGTCCGTGTTCGAACTGACTCAGCAGCACCACCACGATCACCTGATCTGCCTCGACTGTGGCAAGGTCATTGAATTTAGCGATGATTCCATTGAATCACGCCAGCGTGAAATCGCCGCCCGTCATGGCATCCGCCTGACTAACCACAGCCTGTACCTGTATGGTCACTGCGCTGAAGGGGATTGCCGCGAAAATGAACATGCGCACGACGCAAAATAAGTGAGTGTTCATACTCTGAGCCAGCCGTGAGGTTGGCTTTTTTTTGCCTGAAAAAAGCCCGGTAAGCGCAGCGCTACCGGGCGTAAAGCAACTTATTTATTGTTATTGCGTATCTCGTTCCAGATCTTATCGCAACGCTTCGCCACTTCCTGATCGTTACCGGTTTTACGCGCCTGAATGCAGGCCTGGTAATCCATCACGCGAACGTTTTCCTGCGTGGCGAATTGCTCATGGGCTTTGTCTTTTTTCAGCACGTTCAGCACGCTTTGACAGGCCTCAATCTTCTCAGGTGAACCCTGTGCGGTATTGATGCACGCGCTGTAGGCCTCTTTCAGACGGGAGTCCTCTTTCGGTGCCTGATCCTGCGCACATGCCACCAGCCCGAATGCCAGCAACGCAACGATTATCCTTTTATTCATCATGTTCAGTCTCCATAACGGCGGGACACCGCCCGCCGCAGCATTCATCAGAAGATGGTAAATGGCGCAATGACCATGAATTTCACGTCACGTTCATCCTGGAAGATGTTGCCGTAGCCGCCCGCGTAGCTCGGGATATCGGAGTGGTTGTCATACTGGGTGAAGTGCAGTTTGAACATCGTGCCTTTCGCACGGCCCTCCTGAAGGGTGTAGATCGCATCCAGGCTGTATGAAGACTCTTTCAGACGGTAGTTTGGATCGTAGTACGCGTCTGGCGTTGCCATATCCCCGGGCTTCGCATCCCAGGCGTACGCATAAGACGCCCCTACTGCCCAGCCGGGCAGGTTCCAGTTTTTCAGGTCATACATTGCGCCGAAGAAGACCGCCTTTTCGCCGTCGGCGTTAAAGTCAGAGCGGTTATCCCACCAGATATCCAGACGACCGTTAGAGGAGGCATAGGTAGGCGTCATACGTTGCAGGAAGTAACCCTGCTGCCCTTCAGCCTTAACCCACGTCCCTTCCAGGCGTAAATCAACCTGGCCGACCTTGTAGCCGAAGGTCAGCGCCTGTAACCATGCGGTACCGTCATAGATATCATTTACGCTGCCATCGCTGACCTTATCGCGCGTGCCGTAGAACTGATAGCTGGTGCTCAGCGGGCTACCTGCGATATCAAATTTATAGCTGGCCTTAGCAAAGTACTGATCGATATAGCCTTCAGCCTGACCGAACGCCGCTTCCAGCACCAAATCGTTTTTAAAGTCATACTTCGCGCCAAGAGAGTGGAGATACTCAACTTTGGTTTTTTTATCGTTCTGGTAGAACTTGTCCATCTCAATGTGCCACGGCGCTTTGTACTCGTTGGTCCACATATAGGAGAAGCTCAACGCCCCCGCATCGCCGTAGTCAAAATTAGCGCCGGCTTCCGCCCCCTGATAGGTACCTGGCATAAAGCTCCAGTGCGGCGCTAACAGCGTTTGTCCTGTTGGCTGGATATACCCCCCGCGCGCCCAGACCGGACCATATTTGAATTTTGCCGCCGCTTTATAAAGGCTGATACCGCTTTTATCGCCGGACCAGTCTTCGTCGTAGGCTTTGTTGCTGGAGGAGAATGCAATTTCGTTCGGGTGACCGCTGTCGCCATTTTCGGCCATTTCAATTGCGGTGAAAGCAGCAATATCAATCCCGAACATATCGGCGGCATATCCCGACTGGAAATCCAGGTTGGCGTTCCAGGTCGAGTGAGAAAGGTTGGTTTTGTATTTATTTTCAGTGACGTCTTTACGGTCACGCTCACGCTGCCAGTAATAAATACCGCCCGTGAGGGTGGAATCTTCAATGAAGCCTGCTGCTTTAGCCTCTGGCGCAATCACCAGGCCTGACATTGCTGTCACACCGGCGATAGCCAGCGCCAGCGCACTACGTTTGCCACTGAACGTACGCATAGATTATTCCTCTTTGACGAATTAAAACGCCTTAAACGGCGAAAAACAGAAAAGACCAAAAGGTCAGGGGTAGTCAGAAATACCCTCGAATTAACTACCGTCTTTAGGTTATTTTTCGCGACGCGAATTATCAATGCTTTTAATCAGGCAAAAGTCAGGATTATGACGAAGAGCACATATTTCGTAGTGCTTTGTAACAATTAGCAGGAGCCGAGTGCTGGCGGGGAACCGGTGGATTTTCAGCAAGTAACGCCATTACTATTTATCTATTTTTATCCCTTTTCGTTTTTCGTAAATAAACAAACTTTTTTTAGAAAAATAAGTAGCACCTCATTGACCCGTTCTGCTGGCTTATAATAATTTCGCCTGCGCTTAACGATATGATCATTAAATAAAAAAACGCCGCATTACGCGGCGTTTGTTTCTCATTGACCAGAGCAGCGTTATTATTCGCCGATCTTAGTCCAGGTATCACGCAGACCCACGGTACGATTAAATACTGGTTTTTCTGCCGTGCTGTAGCGGCTGTCCAGGCAGAAGTAACCTTCACGCTCAAACTGGAACGCCTTGCCGGCCTCAGCGGCCTTCAGGGACGGCTCAGCATAGCCTTGCTTAATGACCAGCGATTCCGGGTTGATGGTTGCGAGGAAGTCTTCCGCCGCACCTGGATTCGGCACGCTGAACAGGCGATCGTACAGGCGGATCTCAACCGGCAGCGCGTGCTGGGCGCTCACCCAGTGGATTACGCCTTTCACTTTACGGCCATCCGCCGGATCTTTGCTCAGCGTCTCTGCGTCGTACGTACAGAAGATGGTCGTGATGTTACCTTCCGCATCTTTTTCTACGCGCTCGGCTTTGATGACATAGGCGTTACGCAGACGCACTTCTTTACCCATCACCAGACGCTTGTACTGCTTGTTCGCTTCTTCACGGAAGTCAGCACGATCGATCCAGATTTCACCGCTGAACGGCACGTCGCGGGTGCCCATTTCCGGTTTGTTCGGATGGTTAGGCATAGAGACCAGCTCGCTTTCGCCCTGCGGATAGTTTTCGATAACCAGCTTAACCGGGTCGATCACCGCCATCGCGCGCGGCGCGTTTTCGTTCAGATCTTCACGGATGCAGGATTCCAGTGAGGCCATCTCAATGGTGTTGTCCTGCTTGGTGACGCCGATACGTTTGCAGAACTCACGAATGGACGCGGAGGTGTAGCCACGACGACGCAGGCCAGAAATGGTCGGCATGCGCGGGTCGTCCCAGCCTTCAACGTGCTTGTCGGTGACCAGCAGGTTAAGCTTACGCTTGGACATCACGGTGTATTCCAGGTTCAGACGAGAGAATTCGTACTGACGCGGATGCACGGGAATGGTGATGTTATCCAGCACCCAGTCGTACAGACGACGGTTGTCCTGGAACTCCAGCGTACACAGCGAGTGCGTAATACCTTCCAGCGCATCGCTGATGCAGTGGGTGAAGTCGTACATCGGGTAGATGCACCACTTGTTACCGGTCTGGTGGTGTTCAGCGAACTTAATGCGGTACAGCACCGGGTCGCGCATCACGATGAACGGAGATGCCATATCGATTTTGGCACGCAGGCACGCTTTGCCTTCTTCGAAGCCGCCGGCACGCATTTTTTCAAACAGCGCCAGGTTCTCTTCCACGCTGCGATCGCGGAACGGGCTGTTTTTGCCGGGCTGAGTCAGCGTACCGCGGTATTCACGGATTTCGTCAGCAGACAGCTCGTCAACGTAAGCCAGACCTTTGTTGATCAGTTCAACCGCATAGGCATACAGCTGATCGAAATAGTCTGAGGAGTAGCAGATATCGCCAGACCAGTTGAAGCCCAGCCATTGCACGTCGTTTTTAATCGACTCAACGTATTCGATGTCTTCTTTAACCGGGTTGGTGTCATCGAAACGCAGGTTGCACTGCCCCTGGTAGTCTTGCGCGATACCAAAGTTCAGGCAGATCGATTTAGCGTGACCAATGTGCAGGTAGCCGTTTGGCTCCGGCGGGAAACGCGTGTGCACCGTGGTGTGCTTACCACTGGCCAGATCTTCATCGATGATCTGACGAATAAAGTTACTCGGGCGGGCTTCTGCCTCACTCATCGTGGATTCCTCAAAGCGTAAACAACGTATAACGGCATATGATCTTATAAGCCGGACGTAGTGACAACCCTTAAAACGTTCCAGAAGAAAATAATGGGGGCATTTGCTGCAAAAAAAAGCGGCGGAGGATTTCCCCCCGCCGCTAAAGGCATAACTCTACTCAGGAGCGATTACTTGCCTTTAATCTCATACAGTGGTGTCTGGCCCGCAACTACCTGACCCTGCGCCTGGAGTACCAGACCGCTGAAGTCGTCGATGTTGCTGCACACCACAGGGCTTATCATGGAGCGCGCGTTGGCGTTCAGGAAGTCCAGATCCATTTCCAGGATCGGCTGACCTGCCACCACTTCGGCACCCTCTTCCACCAGGCGAGTAAAGCCCTGACCGTTCAGCGCAACGGTATCGATACCCATATGGACAACGATCTCCGCGCCTTTCTCAGTTTCCAGGCAGAACGCGTGGTTGGTGTTGAAGATTTTCACGATGGTGCCGGCTGCCGGAGAGACCACGGTTTTATCCGTTGGCTTCACGGCCACGCCGTCGCCTACGGCTTTGCTGGCGAACGCTTCGTCAGGCACCTGCTCAAGCGCAACCACGTCACCCGTCACCGGAGAAACCAGCGCAGCGATGGTCACCGCATTTGGCACAGCCTGCGGCTTCGCAGCCGGAGCGTCGGCCACTGGCGCGCTGTCCGCTGAGGCGGCAGCAACCGGGCCACGGGCAACCACTTTTTTCATTTCATCGCCGATAGATTCGGCTTTCGCACCCACGATAACCTGGATGGTTTGTTTGTTCAGCTTCACCACGCCAGATGCGCCCAGGCGTTTACACATTGCATCGCTCACGCGCGCAGAGTCGCCCACGGTCAGACGCAGACGGGTAATACAGGCATCAATCGCTTTCAGGTTATCGGTACCGCCTACAGCGGCAATGTAGCTGGTTGCCAGCTGGGTTAAACCTTCTTCGGTATTACTGTTGGCTTCACTGGTCACCACATCTTCTTTCGTGTCTTCGCGGCCCGGCGTTTTCAGGTTAAACATGCGAATAACCGCGCTGAACAGAACGAAGTAGATAACGAAGAAGATCAGGCCCATCACCACCAGCATCCAGACGTTGCTGCTTGCCGCCGGCAGGTTGTACATCAGCACGTAGTCGATGGCGCCTGCGGAGAAGGAGAAGCCAGCATGGATGCCCAGAAGGGTAGCAACGAACAGGCTGATGCCGGTCAGGATGGCGTGCATGAGGTACAGCAGCGGCGCCAGGAACATGAACAGGAATTCCAGCGGCTCGGTCACGCCGGTCAGGAAAGCCGTTACTGCAACGGACAGCAGCATACCGCCCACCATCGGGCGACGCGCTTTTGGCGCAGCCAGGTACATTGCCAGCGCAGCGCCAGGCAGACCAAACATCATGATTGGGAAGAAGCCGGACATGAACATGCCTGCGGTGCCATCGCCTGCGTAGAAGCGGTTGATATCACCGTGGAATACCGCGCCGGCCGCGTTGGTGAACTCACCAATCTGGAACCAGGCGATGGTGTTCAGTACCTGATGCAGACCGGTTGGGATCAGCAGACGGTTAATGAAACCGAAGATGCCCGCACCCATTGCGCCCGCAGAGACGATCCACTCGCCGCCCGCATGGATAGCGTGCTGCACCGGTGGCCAGACGTAGCCAAAGATGGCTGCCAGGATCAGACAGAAAAAGCCCGTCGCAATCGGCACAAAACGTTTACCGCCGAAGAAGCTCAGGAAGTCAGGCAGTTTGATACCTGCCCAGCGGTTGTACACGGCGCCACCGACCAGACCGGTAATGATACCCGCCAGTACACCCATGTTGATTTCCGGGTTGATGGTTACCATCGCTTTCGTGAGGATGAAGTAACCTACCGCCCCTGCCAGTGCCGCAGCACCGGCGCTGTCTTTTGACCAGCTTGACGCCACGCCGATGGCGAAGATCAGCGCAAGGTTGTCAAAAATAGCGCCGCCTGCCTGGGCAATAAACGGCACGTTAAGAAGATCGGGTTGCCCGAATCGCAGCAGCAACGCTGCAACCGGTAGCACGGCGATAGGGAGCTGCAAAGCCCTACCGAGGCGCTGGAAAAAACCTAAAATATTCATCCTATTCCCCCTACGAGACCCATTGTTAAGACTCGCGCATAAACTATGTTTTTATTGTGTCACGAACGATAGATACAGTTGATGATTCACTGGCAGTGTGAGTGTGTGAAAAATTAATTCGTATCGCAAATTAAACACCTATTTTTTGTGATTATTGTCACCAAATATCGTATTAAACCCTCCCTTTCACTGGCTAACGACGAAAACTTATTTTATCATTCAAAAAATCAAGACGGATTGATCCGGCCTGAAAGGTTCCAGGTTACGCTTAGTTCAGGTTGCACTAATCATCCGCCCACTTTTACTTAAACTTTAGAGGTGAATAATGAGACTGATTCCCCTGGCAACAGCTGAACAAGTCGGAAAATGGGCTGCTCGTCATATCGTTAACCGCATCAACGCGTTCAAACCAACAGCCGATCGTCCTTTCGTTCTCGGTCTTCCAACCGGCGGCACGCCACTGACCGCGTATAAAGCGCTGGTTGAAATGCATAAAGCGGGCCAGGTTAGCTTCAAGCACGTTGTGACCTTCAACATGGACGAATATGTCGGCCTGCCAAAGGAACATCCGGAAAGTTACCACAGCTTTATGCACCGTAATTTCTTCGATCACGTTGATATTCCGGCTGAAAATATTAACCTGCTGAATGGAAACGCGCCTGATATTGACGCAGAATGCCGTCAGTATGAAGAAAAAATCCGTTCCTACGGTAAAATCCACCTGTTTATGGGCGGCGTGGGCAACGATGGCCACATCGCGTTCAACGAACCGGCATCTTCACTGGCTTCCCGCACCCGTATTAAAACGCTGACTCATGACACGCGTGTGGCTAACTCCCGCTTCTTTGATGGCGATGTCAATCAGGTGCCTAAATACGCGCTGACCGTGGGCGTGGGTACGCTGCTGGATGCTGAAGAAGTGATGATTCTGGTGCTGGGTGCCGTGAAAGCGCAAGCGCTTCAGGCTGCCGTTGAAGGTAACGTGAACCATATGTGGACTATCAGCTGCTTGCAGCTGCATCCAAAAGCGGTTGTCGTGTGTGACGAACCGTCCACCATGGAACTGAAAGTGAAAACGCTGAAATACTTCAACGAGTTAGAAGCTGAGAACATCAAAGGTCTGTAATTGAATAACCGCCTCTTCTGTCAGAGGCGGTCGCTTTTTTTAACCGGGGGTCGATATGTACGCTTTAACCCACGGTCGGATTTATACCGGCCATGAAATTCTGGATGACCATGCGATTGTTATCGCCAATGGCCTGATTGAACGTGTTTGCCCGCTGGCGGAACTGCCGCCGGAGATCGAACAGCGCTCACTCAATGGAGCTGTAATCTCCCCCGGTTTCATCGACGTACAGCTTAACGGCTGCGGCGGTGTCCAGTTTAACGATACCGCAGAAGCGGTGACGGTTGAAACGCTGGAAATCATGCAGAAAGCCAACGAGAAATCGGGCTGCACCAGCTATCTGCCGACGCTTATCACCAGCAGCGATGACCTGATGAAACAGGGTATCCGCGTTATGCGCGAGTATCTGGCCAAACACCCGAACCAGGCGCTGGGTCTGCACCTGGAAGGACCGTGGCTGAACATGGTCAAAAAAGGCACCCATAACCCGAACTACGTGCGCAAGCCGGATGCCGAGCTGGTTGACTACATGTGCGCCAATGCCGACGTGATCGCTAAAGTGACGCTGGCGCCGGAAATGACCGGCACGGATGTTATCAGCAAACTGGCCGCTGCCGGGATTGTGGTGTCAGCCGGTCATTCGAACGCAACGCTGAAAGAGGCGAAAGCCGGCTTCCGCGCAGGCATTACCTTTGCCACACACCTTTATAACGCGATGCCGTATATTACTGGCCGCGAACCCGGGCTGGTCGGCGCTATTCTGGATGAACCAGACGTCTACTGCGGCATTATCGCCGACGGCTTGCATGTGGATTACACCAACATCCGCAACGCCAAGCGTCTCAAGGGCGACAAGCTCTGCCTGGTAACGGATGCTACCGCTCCGGCAGGGGCAAATATTGACCAGTTCATTTTTGCTGGTAAAACAATATACTACCGGAATGGACTGTGTGTGGATGAGAACGGCACGCTGAGCGGTTCTTCTCTGACGATGATCGAAGGGGTGCGTAACCTCGTTGAACATTGCGGCATTGCGCTTGAGGAAGTGCTGCGCATGGCCACGCTGTATCCGGCGCGCGCCATTGGCGTAGATAAACAGCTCGGGGGTATTGCGCCAGGTATGGTTGCAAACCTGACGGCGTTCACACACGATTATAAAATTATTAAGACCATCGTTAATGGTAACGAGGTCGTCACTGAGTAAGTAAAAGTATGACACCAGGCGGACAAGCTCAAATCGGTAATGTCGATCTCGTTAAACAACTTAACAGCGCGGCAGTTTATCGCCTGATTGACCAGCACGGGCCGATCTCACGCATTCAGATAGCCGAACAAAGCCAGCTTGCTCCCGCCAGCGTGACAAAAATCACGCGTCAGCTCATTGAGCGCGGCCTGATCAAAGAAGTGGATCAGCAGGCCTCCACCGGAGGCCGTCGCGCGATTTCCATTGTCACTGAAACCCGCAATTTTCAGGCGATTGGCGTCCGCTTAGGCCGTCATGACACCACGCTTACGCTCTACGATCTGAGCAGCAAAGCGATTGCCGAAGAGCACTACCCGCTGCCCGAGCGCACGCAGGAAACGCTCGAACACGCCTTACTGAATACCATCGCGCACTTTATTGAAAGCTGTCAGCGCAAGATCCGCGAGCTGATTGCCATTTCGGTCATTCTGCCCGGCCTGGTCGACCCGGAGAGCGGCGTTATTCGCTACATGCCGCATATTAACGTGGAGAACTGGGGTCTGGTTGAAGCGCTGGAAAAGCGCTTTAAGCTAACCTGTTTTGTCGGGCACGATATTCGCTCCCTGGCGCTGGCGGAGCACTACTTTGGTGCGAGCCAGGACTGCGAAGACTCTATTCTGGTGCGCGTACACCGCGGTACGGGCGCAGGCATTATCTCCAATGGCCGTATTTTTATTGGTCGTAACGGCAACGTGGGCGAGATTGGTCATATCCAGGTTGAACCGCTTGGCGAACGCTGCCACTGCGGTAACTTTGGCTGTCTTGAAACCGTTGCCGCGAATGCCGCCATTGAACATCGCGTTCGCCATCTGCTGGAGCAGGGTTACCAGAGCCGCGTCACGCTGGACGATTGTAAGATCGGCGCCATCTGCAAGGCGGCAAATAAAGGCGATGCGCTGGCCTGCGAAGTGATCGAACAGGTAGGACGGCACCTGGGTAAAACCATCGCCATTGCCATCAACCTGTTTAATCCGCAAAAAGTGGTGATTGCCGGGGAGATCGTGGAAGCCGAAAAAGTGTTACTGCCTGCCATTGAGGGCTGCATCAATACCCAGGCGCTGAAGGCATTTCGCCAGAACCTGCCGGTAGTGCGCTCTACGCTGGATCACCGCTCGGCAATTGGCGCATTCGCCCTGGTAAAACGTGCCATGCTCAACGGGATCCTGCTGCAACATTTGCTGGAATCCTGATCGGACCTTATAGTAACGCCTTCTTTTTTTGATGTCGGATTGTCCATGACCATTAAGAATGTAATTTGTGATATCGACGGCGTGCTGATGCACGACAACGTTGCCGTGCCGGGTGCTGCGGAGTTTCTTCACCGCATCATCGACAAAGGAATGCCACTGGTTCTTCTCACGAACTACCCTTCACAGACTGGTCAGGATCTGGCAAACCGCTTTGCGACTGCGGGCGTTAATGTCCCGGACAGCGTATTTTATACCTCCGCTATGGCAACGGCAGATTTCCTGAAGCGTCAGGAAGGCAAGAAAGCCTACGTGGTCGGCGAAGGCGCGCTGATCCACGAGCTGTATAAAGCGGGCTTTACCATCACCGACGTGAACCCGGACTTTGTTATCGTGGGTGAAACGCGCTCCTTTAACTGGGAGATGATGCATAAAGCAGCCTACTTTGTCGCCAACGGTGCGCGTTTTATCGCCACCAACCCGGATACGCACGGTCGTGGTTTTTATCCCGCCTGCGGTGCGCTGTGCGCCGGTATCGAAAAAATCTCTGGCCGTAAGCCGTTTGTTGTCGGCAAACCAAGCCCGTGGATCATTCGCGCCGCGCTGAATACGATGCAGGCACACTCGGAAGATACCGTCATTGTTGGCGACAACCTGCGCACCGATATTCTGGCCGGTTTCCAGGCGGGGCTTGAAACCATTCTGGTGCTTTCTGGCGTCTCGCAGCTTGATGACATTGATACGATGCCCTTCCGGCCAAGCTGGATTTACCCCTCTGTCGACGAAATCGACGTTATTTGATTCAGAACCACGCCCCAGGGCGTGGTTTTTCATTTCTGGCGTCGTAAAACATACCGTCATCTAACAAAACCCGCCTTTTACTGAACAATCATCAATAAAATCGCCTTCGGCATGCTCTATTTTTAAGATTCGGCAATCGTCGTTGCACTATTTACGTTTTCACCCGTAAAACGCTTGCGCGCCCTCCCCCTTTTGCGGCATTTTCATAAGCAAGCAACATCACAATGCAACAGGGTTAACGGAGAAGGTTATGTGTTCTATTTTTGGCGTACTGGATATTAAAACTGACGCGGGCGAACTGCGTAAAAAAGCACTCGAATTGTCCCGCCTGATGCGCCATCGCGGTCCGGACTGGTCAGGCGTTTACGCCAGCGATAAAGCGATTCTGGCTCACGAACGTCTCTCCATTGTTGACGTCAACGCCGGTGCACAGCCGCTGTATAACGAGAAAAAAACGCACGCGCTGGCTGTTAACGGTGAAATTTACAACCATCAGGCGCTGCGCGCCGAGTACGGCGACCGCTACGCCTTTCAGACCGGTTCTGACTGTGAAGTGATCCTGGCGCTGTATCAGGAGAAAGGCCCGGAGTTCCTCGACGAGCTGCAAGGCATGTTTGCCTTCGCGCTGTACGACAGCGAAAAAGACGCTTACCTGATTGGCCGTGACCATATCGGTATTATCCCGCTGTACATGGGGCACGATGAACACGGCAACTTCTACGTTGCTTCAGAGATGAAAGCGCTGGTACCGGTTTGTCGCACCATTAAAGAGTTCCCGGCGGGCAGCTACCTGTGGAGTAAAGACGGCGAGATCCGCCCTTATTACCAGCGCGACTGGTTTGACTATGACGCGGTGAAAGACAACGTGACGGATAAAGCCGAACTGCGTCAGGCGCTGGAAGAGTCCGTGAAGAGCCACCTGATGTCTGACGTGCCGTACGGCGTTCTGCTCTCCGGCGGCCTGGACTCCTCCGTGATCTCCGCGATCACCAAAAAATTCGCCGCCCGTCGCGTGGAAGATCAGGAGCGTTCCGAAGCCTGGTGGCCGCAGCTGCACTCCTTTGCCGTGGGTCTGGAAGGGGCACCTGACCTGAAGGCTGCCCAGGAAGTGGCGAACCATCTGGGCACCGTGCACCACGAAATTCACTTCACCGTGCAGGAAGGCCTGGACGCGATCCGCGACGTGATCTATCACATTGAAACCTATGATGTGACCACCATTCGCGCCTCCACGCCGATGTACCTGATGTCGCGTAAGATCAAGGCGATGGGCATCAAGATGGTGCTCTCCGGTGAAGGTTCTGACGAAGTGTTTGGCGGTTACCTCTATTTCCATAAAGCGCCGAACGCCAAAGAGCTGCATGAAGAGACGGTGCGTAAGCTACAGGCGCTGCACATGTTTGACTGCGCGCGCGCCAACAAGGCCATGTCCGCCTGGGGCGTGGAAGCCCGCGTGCCGTTCCTCGATAAGAAATTTCTCGACGTGGCAATGCGCATCAACCCGCAGGATAAAATGTGCGGCAACGGCAAAATGGAAAAACATATCCTGCGCGAATGTTTTGAATCCTACCTGCCGGCGAGCGTGGCGTGGCGTCAGAAAGAGCAGTTCTCGGATGGCGTAGGCTACAGCTGGATCGACACCCTGAAAGAGGTGGCGGCGAAGCAGGTTTCTGACCAACAGCTGGAAACCGCGAGCTTCCGCTTCCCGTACAACACGCCGGGTTCGAAAGAGGCGTATCTGTACCGTGAGATCTTTGAAGAACTGTTCCCGGTTCCAAGCGCAGCCGAGTGCGTACCGGGGGGGCCATCGGTCGCCTGCTCGTCTGCCAAAGCCATTGAATGGGATGAATCTTTCAAAGCCATGAACGATCCATCAGGACGTGCGGTAGGCGTTCACCAGTCTGCTTATAAATAATGTCCAGACCATAATCAGGCCCTCCGGGGCCTGAATTTTTTGCCTCTCTTTTCCCCGCATAAAAACGATTAATAACCAATAATTGTCGAATATTCGGCCTCGCTGTTCGCAACCTAACCAAACAGTCACATTCCGGCTATTTTCATTGAAAAAGGTGTTGACGCTGCAAGGGTCTATACGCATAATGCGCCCCGCAACGCCGATAAGGTAACGCGAAAAAAAGATGGCTACGTAGCTCAGTTGGTTAGAGCACATCACTCATAATGATGGGGTCACAGGTTCGAATCCCGTCGTAGCCACCATATTTTTTGCGGGAGTGGCGAAATTGGTAGACGCACCAGATTTAGGTTCTGGCGCCGCAAGGTGTGCGAGTTCAAGTCTCGCCTCCCGCACCATTCCCAGGTAAGCGTTGCACGGATGGGGTATCGCCAAGCGGTA